>JAQTRI010000137.1 GCA_028711905.1 Candidatus Wallbacteria bacterium
ACGGATTTATCTCAACTGGAGATCAGCACTTATGTTCCACAGGAATGCTATGATCGCGTTCTGATCGGGAAATCAATCATGAAGATCATCCATCAGGACCGCGAACTGGGTGAAGTTACAATCGTATACAAGAGCCCGACCATAAACACAGTTTTGAGAACATTCGAAGTCAGGGGAAAGCTGGAATCTGATTCCATGAAACTGGTTCCTGGAAATCTGGTGCGCGTTCTGCTTGTAACCGAGAGAAGAGAAGGCGCGGGAATTCCTTCCGGGGCTGTGGTCATGCGCAAAGATAAGGCATGTGTTTTTATCAACGAATCAGGGAAAGCACTACTGAAGGAGATTGAGACTGGTCTCGAAAACGAAGGCCGGATTGAAATCAGATCCGGTGAAGTGACTGAAAAAGACCAGGTCATCCATGTCGGACAGAACATGCTTAATCCAGGAGATCCTGTCAAAGTGACAGGAGGGGGTAACTGATGTTCCTGTCAGACGCATCACTGAAACGGCCTGTGGCCATGACCGCTCTGATTATCGGTCTGATCCTTCTGGGATTAAACTCCTTCAGGAAAATGGGGCTGGAAATGATGCCCAAAGTCGATATTCCCTATGTCACGATTGTTACGATTTATCCTGGTGCTGCGCCTGGTGAGATTGAGACCGACATCGCCAAGCGCATAGAGGATGCTGTGGTGACCATTGACGGGCTTAAGCATGTCAATTCTGTATGCATGGAAAGTGTCTGCCAGACCATACTTGAATTTGAGATTGAGGCTGATGTTGACATTGCTTCCAACGATGTGCGTGAAAAGCTGAGCCTGATCACCGCCGATTTCCCGGAAGGGGTCCAGGATCCGAAGATCCTCAAGTTTGATGTCAATGCCCAGCCGATCATTACCCTGGCATTGAAAGGGGATGTTCCGGTCGATGAACTCTATGATTTTGCAGCGAACACGCTCAAAGACAGGATTACAACGATCCAGGGTGTAGCGGATGCTGAGTTGATCGGCGGCAATAAACTACAGATCAAGGTGCTGCTTTCAGAGGAAAAGCTTTCAGCTAGAAACTTAAGCAGTGTTAATGTCATGCAGGCCATCAGGCAGGGCATCGGAACAGTTCCTTCAGGAACTGTTCAGGACGGTGCCGGGGAATTTACTGTTAAATATGATGCTGATTACAAGGATTTGTCAGGGCTTGGAAGGCTTACGATCGCCAATACCGGTGGGCAGCGCTGCCTGTTATCTGATGTGGCTGACATTGTAATGGAATCGGAAGATGTGAGGCAGACTGCCACAGTAAACGGAGAACCGTGCATTACAGTCAGGATTATAAAAAAATCAGGTGCCAATGCTGTTGCTGTTACCAGGAATATCAGAAAGGCCTTTGAAAGAATTTCCCAAAGCCTGCCAGGCGGAATGGAACTAATCTGGGTTGCTGATTCATCCAGGTTCATTGAAGCCATGAATTCAAGCGCCTGGGTCAATGTGATTGAGGGAGTGTTCCTCACGGCAGGCGTCCTGTTCCTGTTCCTGTATGATCTGCGGGCTTTGTTCATTGTTTTTGTTACTATGCCGGTGACGATTGTGATCGGTGTTTTTCTGATGCAGATATTCGATTATTCCTTCAATGCACCTACCTTGATTGCTATTGGTCTGTCGGTTGGAGTTCTGGTGACCAATTCCATTGTGGTACTGGAAGCAGTTGTCAAAAGACTTAATAAAACCGGTAATCCCATGGAGGCAGCCAGGGTGGGAAGCAATGAAGTTGCTGTGGCGGTGTTAGCCAGCGCAGGCACGAACATTGTGGTGCTGTTTCCTGTTGCCATGATGAGCGGCCTGATCGGCCGGTTCATGAAGCCTTTAGCCATGACCATGCTCCTGATGACCGTTGTTTCTTTGTTTGTTTCTTTTACGCTCACCCCAATATTGTGTTCGTTACTGCTTAAGCCTGGAATTAATAAAGGCCTGATTTTCAGAATGGGGAAGAGATTTGATGCCGGCCTTTCGAGCTTTCTGGCAGTATTCCTCCGCTTTCTGAACCTGTGCGACAGCAATCGCGCAGTTTCCTTAGCTGTCAATGGTGGAATTTTTGCCCTTTTCATTTTATCGCTGAGTCTGGCCGGATCACTGGGATCTTCGATGATCGACAAGGTGGATAACGGGCAGATCAGTGTTAAATTCGAGTTTCCGACTTATTTTACCCTGAAAGAAACTCAGAAAAGACTGAGTGAGGCTGAAGCGCTTCTTATTGACCTGCCTGAAGTGAGGACCAGATTAACCATGATCGGCAAGGCCGAGGGCATGCTGGGCCAGAATTCCGAAGGCGTTTACCTGGCTCAGTTGCTGCTGGTTTTGACTGACAAGACTGAAAGGTCCCTGGGGATTGACGAACTGATCGACATGACCAGACAGAGACTGAAGGATTATGCCGGTGCGATTTCAACTATTGGCGTTCCTGATGTGGTTGGGGGGCAGAAGATCGATATAGAGCTCAAGATATCAGGGGACGACCTTGCAGTGCTGGACAGCTTGGCGCTTTCTACAGCAGGAATTGCCCGGGAACAAGGTGGTTTTTTTGATGTTGATACCACGGTCAGACAGGGCAAGTCGGAAATCGTGTTTTCGCCGAAAAGAGAGATTCTTTCTGATCTCAATCTTGCAGTCACCACTCCGGGATTAATGCTCAGGGGCAATATCGAAGGCCTGAAAGCAGGCACATACAAAAAGGGTGATCGCAACTATGACATTGTGGTCAAACTGGAACGGGTCAGGGGCAGAGACCAGGTCCTGAATTTCATCGTGCCCGGCAGTCCGGGGCAGCCTGTCACTATGAGTACTTTGACTGATGTCAGCGAAAAGATGAGTCCTGTTCAGATTACCCGGATGGACAAGAAGAGAGTCAACAAGTTCTTTTCCATGCTCAGTCCTGAACTTCCGCTGGGAACAGCCGTTTCGCAGCTTACACGCGCAGTCAAGGAAAAGTTGAATGTTCCTGCAGGCTACGATTTCACCTTTGTCGGGATGTATGAAATTATGGCTGATGCCCAGAAGGCTTTCGGCGAAGCCGGGATCATTGCTATTGTTCTTACATATCTGCTCCTGGCAGCGATTCTGGAGTCGTTTGTGCAGCCGATTCTGATCATGATTACGCTGCCTCTGGGCCTGATCGGGGTGATACTGGCGCTTTTTTTCGCCGGGCAGAGTTTCAGTATTTTCGTGCTCATGGCTATTGTAATGATGATTGGCATTGTGGTAAACGACGCCATCCTGATTATGGAGCAGTTCAATGTACATGTTAAAGAAGGAATTCCGATGCACAAGGCCATGATCTGCGCCACCTGCGAGCAATTCCGGCCTGTGGCCATGATTACGCTTGCAGCAGTGCTTGGAATGTGGCCTGTGGCGTTTGGCAGGGGACTGGGAGCAGAAATCCGCAATGGCGTGGGGATTGCTTCTCTGGGCGGGATTCTGGTTTCAGGCATTCTCACTCTGCTGGTACTTCCACTGTTGTTTAATTTGATTACCAGGCGTCTGAGCAGGAAAAACGGGAGCCATGCTGGAAGCGGGGAGATTTAATGTCAGGAAAGCCGGAAAAAAAACAAAGAATACTCAACGCAGCACTCCCTGTTTTTGCTGGGAAAGGATATGAAAAAACCACCATTGATGAAATAGCTCATGGCGCTGATGTCAGTAAAGGGACTGTTTACACATATTTCAGAAGCAAAGAGGATCTGTTTGACCAGCTGGTTAAATTCTGGCTGCTGAAACTGCAGAAAACCATCAAGGAAAAGATCGAACCCTGCAGGCTTGATCAGAAGCTGGGTGTCCTGATTATCTCCTTTATTGATTTTTTCCGGAAAAATCCAGGCGTTTTCATGATTGTGGAGGAATACAAACTTTATTCAAGAAGAGCGACATCCTCGTTGAACGAACCGATCAATGAACTGTTCATGCTGGATCCGGAGCTTTTAGAGATCAGGCAGCAGGAGATACGGGCCGGAAGAATTGTCGATGTCAGCGCTGAAAACAATGTTTTGTTCATCATGAGCGTTCTTACGGCCCTGCTGTATCGGGAATTTTTCGGAAACAGGAAAATCGAGGCCTGTGATATTGAAGAGATTGATCTGCTGCTCACACATGGATTGATGAAGAAAAAAAAGGTTTAACACATACCTGGAGCGGCCCTTAAGGAATCGCAAATAGATACACGATCTTTACCCAGACAAAGGATAGACCCCAGAAAAGCATGCAGAGCACAGTCAGAAAATACATCAGGTAATCGTTTTTAGCCTTCATTCGAGAAAAATATAAGAATCATCGGGAAAGGGCAATGCAGGTTCCTGACCGTATCAGTATGGAAGAGGTTGAAACTCTGGAAGGAGTGCGCTTTGAACTTGAGTGTTACTTCAACTTCCAGAGCTCTACTGGAGTTCGCGAGCCGCTCATTGCTTTCCCGATTCTCCCGATAACTGCTGTGATGAGAGCAGCAATTCTCGTTCTGCTTTTCTTTTCGCTTATCCCAGCCTGTGCGGCTGACATCACAGCCACGCTCGATTCCAGCAATGGCAGCAGCGGATTTTCCTTCAGAGATTCGGCAGCTTCCGAGATCGGGCGCATCGATTCGAACGGCAATGCGGTGTTTACCGGAGGCTTAAGGCTCGATACCTCAGGTGTAAAATGCACGACAGCTGAGATGCTGATCGTGGACGGCAGTCTGGGGGTGGGCACTGAAAGCCCGGCCTACAGCGTTGAGGTAGCCGGTAATGCCAGGATCAACTCCATGCTGTATGTAGGGACCAAAGGTTCGGTGTTCAAGGGCACTGATCAGGGAGGCGCAATTGAGCTCGGGCCTATAAACAGTGCAGGATCAGAAGTCCCGTACATCGATTTTCATTTCGGTGTCGGAATCGCCCAGGACTGGAATGTCCGCCTGATCAACTCAGACAACAATGTTTTCAACATCGTAACAGCAGCCAGCGGAGAAGTGCTGACAGTCAACAAAAACGCAGTCGGTATCGGCACCACCACCCCGGTCAGCGGCCTTGTGGTTTACGAGCCGCAAGACCGGCCGTGCGCAGTCACTCTGGATTGCAAGGGCACGAGCAGCGGCCAGTATGGAAGAATTGACATGATCACAGCCGGGGACGGCACCAAATGGCTGGGGAATGCCGGCACTAAGGGCTGGCATTTGGCGGCCCGCGGTAACGCATACACGACTGCGGCAGAGCAGAATGACCTGATGCTGTTCTACTATGACGGAGCTTCCTGGAATTACAGGCAGCACTGGGACAGCGCCGGCAATGTCGGCATAGGCACATCGCCTTCGTATAAGCTTGATGTGGCCGGAGACATCAAACTGACAGGGGTAATCGTCAACTCCAGTTACATCCAGACTCGGGCCGATGACCAGCATTTGTGGATCAGGCAGTCTGACGGCACCAACCGCTTCGCCCTGCGCACTTCGGACGGCAATGGGCACGGCATGACCTGGACTACAGGATGGAAGGATCTGGCTGAGAACATGCGCCCTGGTGCAGGGGAAACTGTCGAGGCCGGAGACCTGGTGATGACCGACTCCCGCTCGCGCAACAGGATCGTCAGAACTGACCGGCCTTACTGCAGTACCTTGATCGGAGCAATCTCCACCAAACCCGGTCTTCTGATGAATCAGGATGTGGAAGGAAAGGACGACCGGGGAAAACCTGTCGCCTTAGCCGGACGAACACCGGTTAAGGTCTGTACCTGCAACGGAGTGATCCGCATCGGCGACCCGATCACTTCTTCTGCGGTTCCTGGTGTAGGCATGAAGGCCTCACGAGCCGGCCACATCATTGGAATCGCCATGGAGGATTTTCCCTATTCAGAGCCGGTTGGCGACCCGAAGGCTGATGCCATTGACGGCACTCCCTATCGCATGGATGAAAATCTGGAGCTTGAAGGACGGGAGTACAGGATCGGAAAAATCGCTCTGTTCGTAAACCCTGGCTGGCATGCCACAGAATAATCGATCAACAGAAAATAAAAATGTCCGGCAGCCTTCACGGCTGCCGGACATTTCCTTCATCAATCTGCTGTTGTCAGCCTTTCAGCACCACTGTCTGCAGCACAGGTCTGCGTACAGTCTGAGGGTGCACGCCTGATTCCAAGCATTTAATCATGCCCACTGCCTCGAGGTAGTTCTCCACATAGATAAATTCCTTGCGCTCCGGGCACTTGAGAACGCTGCGGTTTTCACGCACCACAATCACCGGGATTCCGGCGTCAAGACAGGCCTGATGCGGAGTGCCGAAGCAGCCGTATGGAGAAACCATGCAGTCCACATCACGGACCGACAGTCCGCGCTCACGACTCAGGCGCGGGGCTTTATGCAGCCCCTTCAGTATGCAGTGGATAAAGTTCTCTGTGATGATCTCGACAGCCTGGCGGGGATCCACCACCACCTTGTGCCCTTCCAGAGCGTAATCCACAGGGCCGTGAGCAACGGGCTTGCCTATCTCATTCGCTATCAGTTTTGAGGCTACTGCCTCCACTCCGCCGACAGGATTAACCCCGCCGTGCTCGAAATATCTCTCAAGATCAGCGCGACTGATAGTGATCGGCGTGGCAATTGCCAGAGCGTCAAAATCATACTTTTTCACCTGTTTTACGAGTTCTTTCCAGTTTTCGACATCACCGGTAGCAATGCCTTTTCTGATCTTGGCGATCATGCGCAGCGGTTTCTTCAGTTCCAGAATCTCGGCGTCAATGCCGAGGGACATGCGGGCGGCAGACACTGCGTTGATCGACTGATAGTCAGCCTTGTTATTGACCACTACCAGCACCTTGTTGGAATGAACTTCCTGCAGAAACACTTTTCCCTGCAGAAAAAGGTCCAGCTGGCTGCCTTCAACATACAGGGAGTTCGGAGGCATCTCGTTCAGATCAGAGGCATTGACCACATTGGGATGCAGGATCAGTTTGTCGCAGCAGGAGCCAAGAAGCCTCGCTACAGGCTGCGCATCGCCGCAGTGACCTCCTATTTCACACCCGATGCCGGTCGGAACGATCATGACTACATTCATTAAAAGCCTCCTTGTGAAAATTGGAACGATTACAGTACAACCCATAACCACTCATGAAAAAACTATATCCGGTATCCGGCACAAGTCAAGGTTCAAGGGTTTGCAATTGCGAGGCAAAACGAGACAAAAGGGTTAAGATCGGAAAATCAAGTATAGCAGGGAGAAGCAATGGATTTTGCTGTTTCATCAGTATAGAACTACTTGACCGGTAAAGCCCTCTGCTTTAAAGTATTCATATGAAATCATCTTTCCGTTATCGTCCTTACATGACCCGTATTGGACTGGAAGGCTTCCTGCTCTCTTTATCCCCGCTCCCGTTTCTTTTTCCCTTCATCGACTCAGGACCGGGCTTTCCTCCTGCCTGGCACATGCTGTCCGCGTCACTCGCGGCTGTTGCCTGCTTCTGGTGCGGACTGACCCTGTTTCGGAAACCTCTGGTCGGAAAAATCCTGGGAAGCCTGTCAGCAGCGTGCTGCTGCGCGGCGTCTTTTCATTTGATCACAACCAGTCCCTTTGCCGCACTTTCTGCCTCAGTAGCACTGATCAGCATCGCGTTCGCTCTTCTGGATTTCAGGTTCAACACCTTCACAATCATACGAACTGACCATCAGGAACGAAGTCTGCAGAGAGCCTGGTGGGCGACAATGACCGTTCCGGCAGCTGCTATTTTCAGTCTGATCATGGGGATGTCGGACACACTTCCCTCAAACTGCATCGTGGCACTGACATCAGTTATCTCCCAGGCTCTGTTTCTCCAATGGGTTTTCGCTGCGAAGCTCAAACGCTATCTGCTGATCCCTGCATCAGGGTGCATGGCTATCGGCTGGTTTTTCTTGAGTTCCACTGCGGGAAATGTCACAGCTGTGACTCTGGCTATCAGTCTGCTGACTCTGGCTGTGCTGCCGAGAAAAAAAGTCCTGCCTGACAAAATAGAGCACTGGTGGAACATCCTTTTCAATAACCAGACCCGCATTCTGCTCACCACTTTTCTGGCCCTGTGCATTACCGGCACTTTTCTGCTTCTTATCCCTGCCGCAACCAGAAGCGGTGCAATCACAGCTATTGACGCTGCATTCACTTCTGTAAGTGCAGTCTGCGTCACAGGCTTAGTTGTTCTGGATACTCCGCATGATTTCACAGTACCCGGACAAATGATCATACTGCTCCTGATTCAGCTCGGGGGCTTGGGAATCATGAGCATCGCCACTGTCGCCATGCATGTAATGGGCCATCGTCTCAGCCTCAAGCAAGAGTACCTGCTAAGCTCAATGGCTGACACAGACCACAAAGACCTTGTCCGTTCACTGGCAATAATCCTGAAGTTTACATTCTCGGCTGAACTGATCGGTGCTGTCCTTCTTACCAGCCTTTTTTACACATCAGGTGAAGAATTCCTTCAGGCTCTCTGGCGCGGCATTTTCA
>JAQTRI010000138.1 GCA_028711905.1 Candidatus Wallbacteria bacterium
ATCCGTCTGCTGCGTTGCGGCTCGTTGCCGATGAACCACATCGCCGCCTCGCCGCGCCTTGCATCCGAATGCCCGGCACTCCGGCTGAAACCATAAATTTAAGTGTGGCCAAGCACTAGCTTCATTCAATCCGGAGGCCTGAACATGAAAACCCTGTCCCTGATTTTTATGCTGCTGATATTTACCGCCGCATTTTTAGTGGCAGGCCCGGTACTGCTGGCCCTGTCCGCACCGCTGCTGGCTCTGGGAGCGACAGCAATTGTTACAATAGGCGTAGTCGGTCTGCTTCTGGCTGTACTATCCATCGCCGGAATTGTCGTGATTTTCGCTCTCAAGATCTCTCTGTTAATCATTGCGGCGGCGTTGATTGCAGTTGCCATCCTTGGTCTGACCGGACAGGTTTCCGCCGGTATTCAGGGTAATGGAGAAATCACTGAACAATTACGCGAAATCAAAGCCTTTACCGGAATCAGGATCGAAGGAACCTGTACCCTTACTGCAGAATGCGGATCAGAACCATCTGTTTCGGTCAGGACTGATTCAAATCTGCAAAGTCTTGTTACTGTCGAAGTTGTGGATCAGACTCTTGTAGTGCACACAGCCGGTAAAATTCGGCCCAGCAAGGGAATAGATATCCGGGTACATTGCGGGATCCTGGAAATGGTGGCTGTGGCTGGTGCGGCTAAGGCAGTGATTTCCGGAATTGACAGCAGAAATTTTGCCTTGACTGTGTCCGGAGCAGGAGACATCAATGCTGCAGGAGCATGCAGCGACCTTTCAATAGAGGTGGATGGCGCAGCTCGGGTTGATCTTTCAGGTCTGCATGCGATGAACGCCAGGATCAGGCTTTCAGGCGCGTCAAAAGCTGTGCTCAATGTTTCAGCTGGCATTGACGCTGAGGTGGATGGCGTAGGAATCATCACAGTCCACGGCCACCCGGCGAAAATAACAAAAAAAATCTCCGGCTTGGGCAAAATTAATGTGTTGTAGGGGCGAATAATTATTCGCCCCTACACGGTTTAATGATTTACGCGTTCCTAAGAGCCTGTTCGGCCTCATCAACAGTGATCTCCCCTTTTCGCAGCCGGCAGAGGACAATTCCAGGATCCTGCCTGGCAGGAAATGATTCCAGTTTCTCGAACATCTCCTCGATCCTGAGCCTGGCAGTGGGATATGAAACCCGCATCTCTTTCTGCACTTCGCGCAGATTCCCGCGATTACGCAAGAACATCATCAGCAGTTCCCTGTGCCTGTCGTCCAGACGGCATACCGGGCAGGTCGTGAATCTGCCGCTGACTTGAGTGCCGCACGATTCACATTCCACCCCAGTGACCACTACTCTGCCTCCACAGGATGGGCAGACATGAGGCAGGTTTTTATCCCTGTTCATGACTTTTTTCCTCGCCAGTGTTTCCGGACTTTTCCTCAGATTCTTTAACCGTGACATTTCCTGCCATGGTTTTGAGAAAAATACTGGATCCGGATTGTCCCTTCCCTATTGTTCCGGTAAAGCGCGGGAATGGGAATCCCTTGCATTGCAGGTCGCTGTTGATCGATTCTCCGATGCGGATTTCTCCAGCCATGGTGGATGCTGAAAATCCAGTCTGAATTCCAACAGGTACTGACAGCAGAACATTGCCCCCCATGGTCATAGCCTTCAGTTCACCATTCCATCCCTTTGACAGGAGTATTTCCAGCCCGCCGCCCATAGTCTTGGCCACAAGGTTTCCACCTGTTTCTATAGCCCTGATGCTGCCACCCATAGTCTTGAGTTCTGACTGGCAGATAATTCCCCGGGTGCGGATCTCTCCTCCCATGGACTTGACCACAAGTTCCCTGACAGAATCCGGCAGAGTCAGGTTCAAATCCCCGCCCCTGCGCCGCAATATGAACTCTTTTTCCCGCTGCAGCAGCACAAAATCTCCAGTGCTGGTGAATGAACACTCTGTCCCTGAACCAGCCTTGATGTCAACTGCCCCCCCTTTTTCCTGCAGGTGGCCTTTGCGCGGCAGAATTCTGAGCCTGGAGCCTTCAGGGATCTCGAAAATACCGTTCTCAGGATTGATCTGTCTGTATCCGTCAGCTTCACTCTCCTCGGTAAATCCAGTGTCTGAACCGATGTCCCCGAGAGCGTCCCTGATCGCCGGTCCGATCTCAGAAATTCCGTCAGCTATCATCGGACCGATGCCGGCGACTGCGTCTTCAATGGTAGAAAACACGGTCTTCTGCTTTTTTCCTGCCCCTGAGGCAGGGGATTCTTTTTTATCGCCCTCTGAAAGGGCTTTTAAAAGTCTTTCAGCATCATCAACAGTAATTATGCCGTCTTTCAGCATCTGGAGAATTTCCTTGCGACCTTCGTTTCCGTTCATGATCTTCCTCCGAACTATAAGTTTTCTTTATTTTAATGTCTGGTTTCTTTTTTGTCAATGAGTTTTTCGTTTTATTGAAATTTGTTTTCCGTTTTACATTATATGAACAAAAGGGCGGTTGAAAAACCGCCCTTATCAAGCCATCTTGAGCAATTGAATAATCAGATCTTCTTGTTCAACACCTTGGCTACCAGCGGGGCCCTGATCCTGTGTGGCTGAGGAAATCCTGATCCCAGTAATGGACGGCAGTACATGTAGAATTTCTCTGTCACATCTTTTCTGGTGTTGTCATAAAATTCTTCTGGCATGTGCCTGGTCTTGGCAGCAATTTCATCCAGCCTGGCCAGCTTGTAGTCCACCGAATAATTACCGGTTCGCTGAATGGTAATTGAACCATCGATATTGTGCCAGATAGCGAACTGAGCCGCTTTTTCGCCAACTTCCCTGGCTTCGTGCTGATCCACATCACTGACGCAGCCGATAAAGGAGCGTTGCAGATAGCCGAATGTGTCCGAACGAACGCGTTTGATCTTCAGCTTGTTTTTGACTTCCTCACTCAACAGGTCGCCAAGCGCACCGGTTCCGGACAGCTGGACATTACCGTGGGCATCTTTTTCCACATTGCTTGTCAGGCTGGTGATAATCGGCTGACCCTGGCTGTCTTGAATCCCCTCACTGACTGCCACAATGCAACGACCATACTTGTCGTATGCAGCCTTAACTTCACTAAGGAATCCGTCAACAGAAAACGGCTTTTCCGGAACATAGATCAGATGCGGTCCATCGTCAGGGTATTTCCTGGCCAGAGCGCTGGCGCAGGTGAGAAAACCAGCATGCCGTCCCATGACTACCCCGATGTAAACGCCGGGGAGTGAAGCATTGTCCAGATTGATGCCCATAAAAGCCTGAGCGACAAACCTGGCGGCAGATGGGAAACCCGGGGTATGGTCATTGATCACCAGGTCATTATCAATGGTTTTTGGGATGTGAATGACCCTGAGATCATACCCGGACTTTTCAGCCTCGACATTAACGATATGAGCCGTATCTGACGAATCATTGCCTCCAATGTAGAAAAAATAGCGCACTTCATGTGCCCGGAGCACCTCAAAAATCTCGCGGCAGTATTTCTCGTCGGGCTTGTCTCTGGTTGAAAGCAGAGCTGAAGAGGGAGTAAGTCCCACTTTTTCCAGATTATTGGTGGTTTCCTGGGTCAGATCAACGAATTCTTCGTTGATAATGCCGCGCACACCATGCAGCGCTCCATAAACCTTGGTGATCTGAGGAAATTTCCGGGATTCCAGAACCGCTCCGGCCAGGCTCTGGTTGATCACAGCCGTGGGTCCCCCACTCTGGGCAATCAGCACTTTGCCGGTAAGGATTGAACTCATGATACCTCCTTGAATAATCAATAGCTTATCAGGCAATCAGCCAGAGTGTTTCTCCAGCTTTGTGCCGAAAAATTTCCTGCTGAAACGCCTTGAAAAACAGTTCCACAGTAACAGCTACCCTGGCCCGGAAAAGATGCCCACCGGAAACTGCCCCCCCAGGGCCGGCAATTGCGCAATGCAGATGCCAGTTACCTGCTCCTTCTCTGGTAGTGAGATTCCCCCCCAGAGAGATCAGTTCCATCGCATCCTGAAAGGTCTCCTTTTCATATGTTGTTCCATTGAAAAAGCCGATTTCCAGGTCTTCGAGCATACCGATTCCCTGAAGCAGAAAACCGGAGATCACTTTTTTTTCAGCGGAAAATTGCATCAAAGAATCCATCAGATCTTCCCCTTTTGAGAGAACAACAAGAAATTCTCCAGGGGTTGTTTCGATGATTTTCACTGATTTCCTCCCGCTGATTCCAATATCTTTTCAGCTTCTTCAAACGCTCCGGTCACTGCTATCACCGTGTCAAGTCCGGTAAACTTCAGTTTGTCAAGCGTTTCATCGCTCACTCCAGTCATGACCACCCTGCCGTCAAGCCGTCCTGTGCATCTGACAAGCTGCAGCAGTTCATCCACTATGTCCTCCACAAAAACCGGCAGCTGGTGAAAATCAAGAAGAACCCGCACCGGACTTTCTGAGAACAATGAACGCAACGCATCCCGGGCTTCGCCGGCACTTTCTTTTCTGCCGTCACGCGTCAATTCATACAAGTGATAATTTCCTTTATCGATCCAGGGCATTACTGATTCCTGTATTCATTCTTTGTCCTACATTCCACCGAGAATATTGATCACCATATTGTACACCTTGCCTCCCTGCGGAACAAGATTAAGCATCTTCCTGAAGCATTCCTGAGCCTTGTCGATATTGCCAAGCGACTTGTGGATTTTACCCATATTGTAATAAACTCCCGCCGAATCCGGACGCACCGTGACCGAGATTTCAAAATGTCTGATCGCCAAGGCAGGCTCGTTTTTTTTCATATGTGCAACACCCAGGTTATAGTTCAGATCAAAATCAGATTTTCTGACCGCCAGCCCGAGGCGAAACATCTTGACTGCATCATCGACACGGTTCAACGACATATAGATCAGTCCCAGATTGTTGTAAACAAGAGGCTCATCAACAGCCAGCCTGCGGGCCTCTTCAGCACTGACAACAGCCTGATCCGGTTTCTGCATGCCAAGATAGACCTGGGCCAGAAGATCATGACCACGAAAATCATCAGGGTCATAAGCCACAACCTGTTCGGCTTCAGCCAGAGCCCTGTACAGCCTTTTTTCAGTCAGATATTTTCTGGCTCTGTCGATATGCAGCAGAGCTTTGTGCTTAGCTGCAAGAGTTACGGGCTCGCGTCCTTTTGACAGGCCGGCCACCACGGTTTCCCTGTATGGAGCTTTCAGCAGACTGCCGTGAAAACTGCACTCCACGCCGTTTATTCCCAAAGAATATGCTCCCTGTTGAGGACATGAAGGGGCAGAAGCCAGGTACCCGCCAGAGCGGAGAAGTTCCATGTCCAGGGCCGTCATCAGCCTGTAGCTTGCACGCTCACGGTCAAAATCTAGAAAACCATATCTGAATGCGGCTGCTGCCTCACTTTGAAGCGTGATATCCCGATTGTATTCCATAACTGCCTTGCTGATGATCAGGCGGTTCATTCTGCAGCGCACCAGGTTTATAAGATCACGGCTGTCGGTCTTGTCCAGAAGCCTGGGCAGGATCTTGACCGTTCGATCAAACACCGACTGAATAAGCGATTCCCTGCCAAGTTTTTCCCCGATCAGCATCAGATAAAAAAAAGCCTTGATGTTCTCAGGTTGCTCTGTCACGCACTGTTCTAAGGAATTAACAGCATCATTGAATTTCAGCTCCTCAATCTGCCTGAGCGCGAGATGCAGACGGAAATCATCCTGAGGCGGTTCCGGAGCGGAAACAATTATCTCCGCTTCGACAGTAACCAGAGATTCTGCTACTTCAACAGTCTCAGCGGCAATCTGCGGCGCAGGGGACGCAATGGTTTCCAGAAAATCGATGATCTCCCGCATTTCTTCCTGCAGAGCAAGAGCTTTGGGGTTTTGAGGGTCTAAAGTCAAAGCGGTTTTAAGGCAATATCCGGCTTTTTCATAATCGAATCGCTCTAAATAATAGTATCTGGCCTGCAGCAGCCACATGTCCGCATCAGCCGGGCGGGAAGCGGCAGACATGAGAGAACGGGAAATGAACAGCAGGGCGAAGAAAACAGTGATCAAAGATCGGTGATCGGTGGTCAGCAGCAATTTTTCCCCTGAAAAGGCCGGTTTTACCGGACCTTACTTATTGATCGTCACCTTATTCCTGGGAATATTGGTGTAAATCTCTTCATTGCCGAAAGTAACGCATGTGTAGCGCAGTTCCGTATGCAGCACAGTCTTGTCTGAAGACATGGCGTCAGTGATGGTAATCTCATAATCCCCGGGCGGCAGCAGCCCTGACGAATCATTGCCGACAAAATAGAACAGCCTTTTGCCTTTGAGAACAAACTTGTCCTGCCTGCGCTCCCTGATGTTGATGCAAAGACCCATTTTGAGAGCCGGAGGGAGCTCCATCCCGTCATAAGCTACAACGATTCTGCTGAATGTGTACTTCTCAACAAGAGGCATTGTTGCGCTGACCTCCAGAGTTGAATACATCAGGACCTGGCCGTTTTCACCGATTTCGGCTATGTATTCTCCAGGGGAAATGTCAGCTAAGCGCTGATTCTCTCCCAGCCCGTCAGCAGTTGAATTGAAAATGTAATGCCTTCGGTTATAGCGGCCCTTAAGCTTGACCTCCATGGGCACAAAGGTGTTATCCTTGGTGATGGTGTAAAGATACAGGCGCGACGGCTTGACTGCCGGTCGCTCGCGCACAGCCTTCTGGTCGCTGAAAGCAGTGAAATTACGGTTGGCTTCATGCTGTTCCAGTGTAAAATCTCCTTCGCCCTTTTCGACCTTACCCTTGGACACGACCTGTCCATTCACAAGTACCTGGAAATATCCGTTAATCGGGTGACCGTCAGCATCGCTGACAATGATCTTCACCCCTTGTTCACCCTTGTGCTCTGTGGGCATGACCCTCTGATAATTGAAGAATTGTCCGTCTTCCAGATTCGGGACCTTGAACTGCCTGCTGGCATGATAATCGCCATCGCTTTTGCTCAATTCCATACCCATGGTCAAGGTCCGGCCGTCATATACGAGATAGGGCGAAAAAAACCTGAGATTATATTCACGGGCCAGGTTTTCCGCCAGTTTTTTATATAGCCCGCTGAGATCACTGCCGCGCGGCATGTGATAATGAAAACCATTGCCCACTTTGGCAATCTGCTCCAGAACTTCCATATCGGCTTCATCACCGAGGGAAATGGTATAAACCGGAATTGCGCTCTCACCTATCAGCTGAAGCACTTCGTTCAATGAATGGCGCGAAAGAGGCGGAGACCCGTCATATGTCTGGTCCACACCATCGGTCAGCACAATCAGGAAGCGGAAGGGATCTTTCATGCGCCGAAGGGATTCCAGTCCGTAGTAAACGCTGTCGTAAAAAGCGGTCGCGCCTTTGGCGTAAAGTTTTTCCGCAGCTTCCTTGAGAAATGTCTTGTCCTGAGTAAAATCAGCCAGAACCTTGATATCCCGGTCAAATGCCAGCAGTGACATGGAAAACTGATCAGGCAGGATATCGACAAAATATTGCACAGCCAGCTTGAGACTGCGGATCTCCTGGCGCATACTGCCGCTTTTATCCAGAAGCACAAGCACATGCCCTGAAGAGATATATTTCTTCAATTCATAATCCGCGATCGGGGAGCAGAGATCAAGCCTCAACTTGTCATCGCCACTGATCTCACGGGCTTTCCCGTCTTCATCCAGAACATTGAAATTGACTTCCACCAATGGATAATCCTTAGTGTCCACCTGGTGGATGGATATGGTCTGTGCCTGCAGATAAATCGTGAAAAGCGTCAAAGCAATAACGATCAAGAGCCGGTTCATTTCAATTCCCCCTGTATTGTTCAGTCGGATAAATTCCTCGTCATTTCTTTACTCAATAAAGGCATCAGGCATGCGCGTCTTGTGTTTGTTCCGATCCATACGCGCAGAAATGCGTCCCCTGACTTCATCAGGCAGATCTCCGCCTTTCAGGAAAGCCTCAATCTGGCTGTAAAGAATTCCCATTTCATTTTCATCGGTCTGCCCCTGCCAAAGACCGGCAGAGGGGGGCTTGTCGATAATGCGCTGCGGAACGCCTAGCGCTCCGGCCAGTTTCATCACCTCGCCCTTGGTGCAATTGGCCAGGGGCAGCAGATCCGCCCCACTGTCGCCGAACTTGGTCGAATAACCGACAGTGATCTCACTGAGATTGCCGGTACCGAGCACTAAGTAATTCCTCAGATTCGCCACATAATAAAGAGCGATCATTCTCATGCGCGGCTTGATGTTTGCGCTCGCCAGCCTGCTTGATCCTGCAACTGAAAGAGTTCCTGCAAAGCCGGAAAAAGTGTCTGTCAGATTCAGTTCCATAGAATCAAGGTGAATGGTGTCAGCCAGCAGCAGGGCATCATCCCGGTCCTCAGGCAGGGATTCGATGGGCATAATCAGGCCCAGAGAAGACTCTGGGAAGGCCAGTTTCG
>JAQTRI010000139.1 GCA_028711905.1 Candidatus Wallbacteria bacterium
GTTTGGCGGCAGTCTGCACAAACTTCTTACTGCCGAAATACCCGGACCGGCAGCTGAACTTCTTTTCCTTCCTGTCCTCCGAAAGGCCTGAGTAAACGAACTCGGCGAACTGTTTCGAGGCTTGATTTTTGTTCCTGTGAAATTGCGAGAGGATCTTATCCCTGGCGATCAGATCATCCTCATCAGAATTTAGGACCCCAAAGGTCTGACCCGTGTAGGGGCGCAGCATGCTGCGCCCCTACGGATGCGGGTGCTACAGCCTCGTTCCCGGTAAACACCAGAATCCCATGCACATGATTCGGCATGACTGCAAACGCATCTGTTTTCACATTGGTAAAATGCCGGCAGTCTACAGGTTACCCAGCCTTTTTCGTGCCACATCCGCCTGTAATGAGTGCGGAGCCAGCACAATGACCTTGTTGTAATAAATGACAGCTTTGTCGGTCAGGCCTTTGTTGCTGTAAAGATTGCCAAGCGCCAGCAGCGCGTTGAGATTGTCCGGTTCGAGCTGGAGCACGAACCTGTATTCATAGATGGCTTTCTCATCCATGTCTATTTTCTGATAAATTGCGGCCAGATTGAAGTGTACCTTGGCGAAATTCGGCTCCAGTTCAATGGTTTTCAGGTATTCTTCAATGGCTTTGTTGTACATTTTCCTCAGCAGGTAGACATTGCCGAGGTCGAAGTGTTCCTTGGCCTCTGCGCTCATGGATGCTTCCTGAACCACGATATCAGCAGGGGCTTCGGGTTTGGCATTATCCGGTTTTTCATAGGTATAGTTATTTTTCCTGTACCTGGCGACGATTTCATCCATGGATGAGGTTGTAGCCTGTTCCTTGATGGTTTCCTGGCGCACTTCTTTCTTGATTTCTGAAAGCTCGCTGCCGATCAGCTGCTCGGACCTTGGTGTGTGATTTTTCTTGCGGGGATGATCGAAATACAGGGTGGCGCCGAAAACGGAGGAGCCTCCCAGATCGCTGTTTGACCAGGTGTAGTCGAAAACCCAGTTCTGATGGGAAAGCCCGAAACCGGCTGAAACCACTCCAACGCCGCCGCCTGTTTCGTATCCGCCGCGGATTGAAAGCAGTTTGTTGATCTCGTATTCGCTGCCTAGATGGAAGGAACTGTCGCACTTGTCGGTGTACTCGGTATCAATGGCGGCTTTAAAGCGGTTCTCCGGTGAATGGTAGAGAAATCCTGTACGGATGGTGGCCGGGATCTGCTCTTTGCGTCCGGTGGTCCAGGTGAAGTCAGTGGGAAACCAGTCTGAGATGGAAAAGCCGAAGTCAAGATAGCGCTTGCCTTTATACTGCAGCCCTGCGTCGCATTCCATCCCATTGGCACTGATGGTGTTTTTTTCCGAAAGATGCTTGAGGTTGAAACCCACAAGCCAGCGTTCATTGGCCTGGTATGCGTAACTCAGGCAGAGGCTGCGCTGTGTGTCTGCGATGTTTCTCATTTCATCCGGATGGTTGCCAAGGACCATGACATCGTCCAGCACCTGGTCAAAATATCCCAGGCCGAGTGTACCGATTTTTTCGATCGGATAGATGTAAAGTACATAGTTGCCTGACATTTCGCTGCCATATTTGACACTGTGCGAGCTGGTAAGGGTCATTTCCCTCATGTCCGCGAGACCTGCGGGATTCCAGTACATTGCCAGTGGATCATCGCTGACCGCGCAGAAAGCATTAGCCATGCCCTGAGCCCGGACGCCCTGAGGATTTTTGACAAAAAACTCGGCGTTCAGATCATCGGCAAAGGAGCAGGCTGTGAGTGAAAAGCACAGCAGCAGGAAAAGAATTTTAGCTGTCAGATCAGTCAGCAACTAAGAATCTCCCCTTGTATTCATCTTTATGGCTTAAAGCCGTAGTGACGGTAATTGTGAACAGATAGACACCATTGGCCACTCTGCGGCCGTATCGGGTCTGCCCGTCCCAGATCGTGGTGCAGGAAAGCCCGGAGGTGTCCGGGTCATTGATGCTCTTGATCAGCTTGCCGCCGGTCGAGTAAACCTTGATGGCAGTGCCGACCACACTGTCCGCTGCTCCATAGTTAAGGTTGTACTGGAACGCGAAACTCGTGCCCTGCCGGTACATTTTGACATCCGAAACCTTGACTCCATCGGTGACTGAAGATACTCCGGAGGCGATGGTAGTGAAACGAGTGATATAACCTATTCCAGGATTTCCGGATGTGTCTGTAATGGACGGAGAAAGCTCGAAGCGATAGCTGATTCCCTGTTTCAACTTGCTTGACGGGTGGAAGACCACCTTTGTATCTCCGCTGCTCAGAGCGACAGTGCCGGCTACCGGAGTTTCAGAAGTGTCTTCGAAAAGTTTCACCGTCCCTGTCGTGACTGTGGTCGGGTCAAGGGCTTTGTTGTATGTGGCTGAGGGCAGAACCGAGACGCTGATGCCTGTTTCATCGTTTTCAGGGTAGATGACAGCTGTAGGCGTATCAGCGGACGCCCCTCCGGCCGGAAGATACAGAAAATACAGGTTTGACGATTCCTGCCAGACGATGTAGACCCCGGTACCGCTGTCTCCTGTATGCGGGCTGGCGATGGTCACCGGGTGCTCAGAACTGATGGAACTGGTGGTCAGTGCCAGACTGCTGGACCAGCCGACTGTATCGTTTTTCGCGTAGTAGATCTCGTAGTTCCCACTGCGGATATCCTGCCAGACTAAGTGAAAGTTGCCATCTGAATCCGATGTGATTGATGGGGATTTTGAGGCGTATGTGTTTTTGATCAGTTCGGTTTTGTCGTCAGGTGAACCATCGATTCCGTAGGAACGGGTGAAAATGTCGGTGTCGTGCAGGCCGAAATAGCGATAATCCTCCCAGGCGAACATCAGTTTGCTGCGACTGGCTGTAATGGTGGGGGCCTGAGAATTGGCCGAGTCATTGGAACTGACCATTGTGTCAGTGGTGATCGATCCTGTAGGAGGGGATTTGTAATAAACTTCCGGTTGACCGTTCTGGCTGTCAACCCAGGTTACAAAAAAATTGCCTGGAGTGGCTGGGTCAACATCAGGGGTAACAGATGGATTTGTCGAGGACACGCCATCTCTGGTGGAGAAAAGAGCTGGTGCTGCGGCTGCGGCGTTGGTGGCAAATGTCGAGCTGTAGATCTCGAAATTGCCGTCAGCCAGATCCTGCCAGACGATAAAGACTGTTCCCGGGTCGGCTGAACCTCTGTAAACCGCGATGTCCGGATTCTGGGAAGTCATGCCGTCTTGTGCCGAAACAGTGGCTTCATATGTGTCCCCGGCTCCGATTGTAAAGCGTTTGTAACGGACTTCCAGGATGTCACCGGTTTTTTCCTGCCATACGAGATGCACCTGGTTTTTGTATGCAGCGACCCTGGGCAGCCTGGAATCGGTTGTTTCCGTAGTGGAAAGCTGGAACGGATTGCTCCAGGTGCTGCCATTGTCCGAACTCACTGTGCAGAAGATTTCTTTCCAGGTCTTGGCTTTGCTGGATTCGAACACAGCCACGATCGAACCGTTGGAAAGAAGAGCTATGTCGGCGTTCTGCGGATTCCAGCCGGAACTGAGAATGGTGCGCGCCGCAGGTGCGGCGGAGCAGCTCATGATCGTTATAGTTGTCAGCAGCAGCAACAAGTGTTGTTTCATGTCACGACCATCATGATTTACACTGATTATCGGAGTTTATAAGCGATTGCTTAAAAAGGCTGTGACCGGTTTACCAGTTCCGGTATGCGGGATGGTTGGATCGGATATCGAGGATTTCGCCGGTGATCAGGGTTTCTGCTGTGCATTCGTACCAGCCGGGGGTGACTGACAATGGGGGGAAAAGCACGGCGTCATACATCAGTTTGATTTCAATGGCTGTCAAAGCCTTGTTGTAAAAGCGCACCTCATCGATAGTGCCGATAAAGCATTTGTTGTTGTGCTGATTTTCCCTGCCTCCGTTGCCGTTGGCGGTTCTGGTGGCATAGCTGTCGGCAGGTCCCTTGACTGCAAAGCCGATGGCATCGTCGCCAGGGTGAGCGGCTATGCCGGAGGTTGTCGGCACTGAATTGATGAATACACCATCGTAGTAGATCGAAAAATTCCCTGGAAACTGATAAACATACACGATGTTGTGCCACGCGTTCAGCGTATGCGGAGCTGACAGCCAGTTGCCCGCGCCCCCGGTCCAGGCTCCAACTGTTATGTTTCCACTGACGAACACATTGATTCCAGCGTTTTCATCTCCCTCTTCATAGATGAAATCTTTAAGGCCGTTGTCAGCAGTGGCGTAATACCAGAAACTGCCGGACCTCACAGTGAATGCGTTGTCAAAGGTCGGGCTGGCGCTATCGCCGCCGTCAATGTCGACACGGTCGTTATTGCCGTCAAAATTGATGCCGCTGCCACTGATTCCCGGCACCCAGTATGGATTGGGCCCGATCAGTATGGGCGCGTCATTGCCGTTGCCTGTAGTGTCGAAAGCTGTGGCGCCGGCGTTCTCATTCATCGGGTAGTAACAGATCAGGCCATCTGAAAAATCATAGGTTGTGCCTGGTTTGGAAGATCCTTTGCAGATCTCCCAGTCCCGTGCGCCGGTTAACGGGTCAACCGGGAGTTCGGCCAGATAAGTGTAACCGCCCGGCCCCGGCATGGTGAGTTCCTCGAGCCTGGACGGATAGAACCCATGATCTTGGCTGAAATCCTGCAGGGCTTTTCGGATGGAGTGCAGGGTCTGCAGAAAAACAGAGCCTCTGGCTTTTTTTATCATTTCCGGTGCGCTGATCATGGCCATGTGAATCAGGGCGATCCCCGCTGCGACAGCGATCAGGGCCTGGATTAATGAAAATCCTTTCCTTAATCCGTTACCCATTAATGTTTACCTATTACCTTTCTCATAAGTCCTGGTACTCCGGATGTGCTGAACGAACAGAGAGGATTTCTCGTGAATCCGTGAATTCATCGGCCCTGCTGATCCAGGATGGCATGGTTGATCCATTGTAGAGCTCGCTGATTTCGGCAGCGCTGAGGGCGCGGTTGTACACGCGCACCTCATCGAGCATTCCTTCAAAGTAATAATCGACAGGAGCGGCAGGTCCGATCGCGCCGGTATTGGTTCTGGATGTCTTGTACAGGCAGCCGAGGATCGACTGACTGGGGTGTCCACCCACAGTTGCAGCCATGGCAGCAGAACCGGTCAGTCCGCCATCGTGATACAATCTGATCAGATTAGAAACTGAGTCATATACGCAAGCGATGTGATGCCAGCCGCTGTTCGGCGCATACGGAGCCCCAATCCACTGGCCGGCTCCGCCGCTCCAGGCTCCGCCGTAAATGTTTCCGTTGTTGCGGATGTAAATATTCATGCCATTATTCGAGTCACCTTCTTCATAAAGGAAGTTTACCTGTTGCGGCGGATCCGGATCATCCTGGCAGTTGTACCAGAGGCAGACTGTGCGTTCGGAAAAGGCGCTGTCAAACACGGGATTAAGATCTGTAGAAGCGTCCAGAATGTATATGTAACTGCTGACGCCGTCAAGCCTGACCGCTAAGTCTTCAGGACCATTGATCCAGGAACAGTCACGCATGTTCGCGGAAAGCCCCCCTGTGTAATCTGCTGTAATATTGCCGATCCCTTCCCGGAACGGATACCAGGCTACCAGTCCCGAATGCCAGGAAGGGGTATTTGACGAACCTTTCAGCAGCTGCCAGTTGTCTGAATCAGTGGTCGGATCCAGGGGAATCTGCGCAAAATATTTCACTGAACCAAGGTTTTCGCCGCAGAGCTCGTTCAAATGAAGGGGATATCTGCCTTTGCTGCGGGCAAAGTCTTCGAGCGCGTCTCTAATGGAGGCAAGTGTATGGGCCAGTAGAACTCGTTCAGTGCGGAACAGGCCGGGCCGGGCCTGATAGGCAAAGACCAGCATTACCCCGAGTGTAACAGCCATCGTCACTATCGCATCGAGCATGGAAAATCCTTTGCGCATATCAAAAATCCCGGCATTCCGGATGCGAAGAACGAACATCCAGGATCTTATCAGAACTGTTTTCAGGGAAACGCGATCCCCATGCCGCAGCGCTGTGCGCTCCGGCTGTTTTCAAAACCTCCCAGTCCGCCTGCCCGGTAAATGGATCGGATGGAATTTTTTTCAGATACGGGTATGGCGAGACAGTGACAAGTTCCGTCAGGCTGGAGGCATTGCGACCCCTGTCATGGTAAAACTCGTAAAGGGCTTTTCGCATGTAAACCAGATCCTTTTTCAAGGTGTTGATTCTGGCGTTTTTTATGATCTGCCCGAAATTCAGCGTTGCGACTGTTATGAAAACCGACAGAACAACAAGAATCATGGTGGTTTCTAAGATGCTCAATCCCCTGCGGATAAAAACGGGTAACAAGAAAGGGGGAAGGAATATTCTCACGGTTACCACTTATTGTAATTAGTGCCGTCAATGGCATTGTTGTTGTAACTCCCGTCTGTCCGGATGTCATATATGCTGTGGGTCGCAAGGTTTGTGACAGAGTAACTGTTACCGTAATCGGCGAAATCTCGCCAGGTTCCCGGAGGGTCGGTAGGGGTGCGGTATTGCCATTTGTTGCCGAGAGGTTCCTTTGGAATATGCCTGAGCCAGTGATTGATGACCATGGATTTCAGGCTTTTAGGGTACCCTGAGGCAGCGAGATCCTCGTCAATGGCACCGTCTCCATCATTATCAATGCCGTCATTGATCTCTTCATCGATCATGCCGTCTATGTCATCGTCAACAGTGTTTCCGGAAAAACCAATGATTTCATTAGTGTTGTGATCATAAAACTGGTCGATGCCGCGCCTGAAATCTTTTAAAAACTGCTTCAGATCCTCCTCCTTGCCGCGCACGAACTGGATCTTTCCCAGAGGGATGGCCACAGAGGCCATCACTGAGATGATCAGCACTACCATCAAAAGCTCGATCAGTGTGATTCCACAACGCTTCATCATTTTCTCCAGCAAAAAAAAATCGCCTGTCCGCTGCAGACTCAAGCATTCTATTCTGAAAGCCGGGGAAATGGAAGAGGCATTCCTTGCCCGGGACATGCAATTCTGTTACAATTGTTCCGGCTGTGCTAACCGGGGAATTAGCGGTGCCCTGTAACCTGCAATCCGCTATAGCAGGGGTGATGCCTGTCTGAGGCCTGTCCCGTGTGGCGCTGACCCGGGTAAGTGGTGTTGAGAGTTAAGTCCTGCGCAACGCAGACCTGTGAACCCCGTCAGGTCCGGAAGGAAGCAGCGGTAAGCGGTAATCTGCGTGTGCCGCAGGGTTGCTTAGCTGGAGCTAACTGCCCTGGTAACGGCTGGGCGGGTTTGTCGAGGGCAGGTGCACAGCCATAACTATTTTTCGGGGGAGGGGATGTGAAGATTCTGATCTGTGATCCGATCGCTAAAGACGCTGTGGAAAAGCTGAAAAATGCCTGTTTTACGGTGGATGACAAAGGTGGAATCACTAAAGAAGACCTGCTCAAGGTTATTGCTGAATACGAAGTCATGATAGTGCGGTCAGCCACCAAGGTCACAAAAGAGGTGGTTGAGGCCGGAAAAAACCTGAAGGTTGTGTTCCGCGGTGGAGTGGGTCTGGACAACATCGATCAGGAAGCATGCAAGGCCAAAGGCGTTGAAGTGCTGAACACCCCCGGCGCCAGTTCTATTTCGGTTGCCGAACTGGCCATTGGATATATGTTCGCTCTGGCCCGTGAAATCCCGCAGGCCACAACCCTGATGAAGCAGAGCAAATGGGAAAAGAAGCGCTTTAAGGGCGCTGAACTTTATCGGAAAACCCTCGGACTTCTCGGCCTTGGCCGTATCGGATCAGAGGTGGCAAAGCGGGCGGCAGCTCTGGGCATGAATGTGCTGGCCTATGATCCGTATGTCAAGAAAACCGAGCTGCCCAACACCAAGATGGTCACATGGGAAGAGCTTTTGAAAAACTCGGATTACATTTCGCTGCATCTGCCGCTGACACCGGAAACAAAGCACTTCCTGAACAGGGACAAGTTCGCCATGATGAAAAAGGGTGTGCGCATCGTGCAATGCAGCCGCGGCGGAGTGATCGAGGAAAACGACCTGTACGAAGCCGTCAAATCCGGCCTCGTGGCAGGCGCGGCCATGGATGTGTTCGAAAAAGAACCGACTGAAAACTGGAAGCTTTTCGAGCTTGACCAGGTGATCGGCACGCCGCACCTGGGCGCAACAACAGTGGAAGGCCAGTTCCGCGTGGGCATGGAAATGGCTGATGTGCTGATCGCGAAGTTTGCAGCGAAACAGCCTGCCTGCGGTTGAGCAAGATAAAGCTGAACCGGTCCGGTTCAGGTGTGTGAAAATGCTCTGTACATTACAGGGGCGGATGGTTTCCGTCCCTTTTCATTTGGTAATTGGTTGTAGGTGGCAGATGATTTTTCTGTCCGCTTATCCGCATAAACGCTTTCCCGCTTTGCCCATTACCGAT
>JAQTRI010000140.1 GCA_028711905.1 Candidatus Wallbacteria bacterium
TCCACTTTCACCAGTCTTCCAGATATGGGTGCCAGGGTTTACCCCTTCCTTCCAGTCAGGTTTCTGTGCCGCTTCAGCTACAATACCCTTGCGCTCATGACTGAGATCCGCTGCCCTGTATTGGTGATCCACAGCCCTGACGATGAAATCGTCCCTTTTGAATTCGGCAGAGAGATTTTTGACAGGACTATGTCCCCGAAAGATTTTCTTGTTATTTCCGGTGACCATAACGAAGGATTTCTGCTTACCGGTAAGCCCTATATCACTGGTCTGAAATCATTTATCGAAAAATTCCCCGCGATGTAATTCTACTTCTGCAACACTTCTCCTGATCTGGTACAATATGAAAAAATTCAGAGGATGAAAATTATGCGCAATCTGATCACCCTCGGTGGCGGTGGATTCTCGATGGAAGAAACCGATTCCCCGTTAGATCGTTACATGTTGGAACAGACCGGCAAGCCGCATCCCAGAGTTTGTTTTTTGCCGACGGCCAGCGGCGATGCCGAAGGATATATCGCCAAATTTCATGCGCGCTTGAAAAAACTCGGGGCTGAAACTTATCACCTGACGGTTTTCCGCCAGGAAGTTGAAGATTTCCGTGAATTTATCCTCTCAATGGATGCTGTATACATCGGCGGAGGAAGTACGCATAACATGCTGCTGCTCTGGAAAGCCTGGGGGCTGGACCTGATTCTGATGGACGCCTACGAGCGGGGAGTGATGATGTTCGGACTGAGCGCAGGTGCCAACTGCTGGTTCGAACAATCTGTCACAGACTCCTGGGCCAGCGGGCTCAGGGGTATGCCCGGACTTTCTGTTTTAGCCGGAAGTTTCTGCCCGCACTTTGACAGCGAACCGGAAAGAAGACCGCTATTCGTGACAGCCATCAGTTCAGGCGAATTGCTTCCAGGGTATGGAGTGGACGATTTCTGCGGCCTGCACTTCCAGGAGGGAAAACTTTTGCGCTGCATAGCATCGCGGGATAATGCTTCAGCGGTTTATTACAGCCCCCACCATGACGACATTTCTGAAGTGCCTCTTGAAGTTGTTCTTTTGGAATGAAAAGTCCCTTTTTCATCTCTGCGGTTATTGCAACCGGTATTCTGGCGGTTTCCTGTGCATCCATCCTGGTAAGGGCCTGCCCTGAAGTTCCACCACTGGTGATATCGTCCTACAGGCTCGGATTAGCCTCGATAGTGGTTTTCTCTCTTGCCCTGTCGCGCCGGCGCAGCATCAGGATGCCTTCAAAAACCGATTTTTTGCTCGGAATCCTGGGAGGCTTCTTCCTGTCACTGCACTTCACGGCCTGGATCACATCTCTCAATTACACCAGTGTGGCCCGCAGTGTGGTGCTTGTTACTACCAATCCGCTCTTTGTCGGATTGCTTTCCTGGATAGTTTTCGGCGAAAAACCGGCCTTGTCCCTGGCAGTAGGAATTGTTCTTTCCCTGGCTGGGAGCGCGATGCTGGCTTTATCGGGACCAGCCACCCAATCGAGTGTCAATGCAAGATCTGCGATGCTTTTCGGCGACATGCTTGCAGTATGCGGAGCTGTGGCTGCAAGCTGTTACCTGCTGGTGGGATCCCGCCTGAGACCCCGTATGGCAACACTTGAATATATCTGTCTGGTTTACGGAAGCTGCTCCCTGTTCCTGATCGGATTCACCATTCTTTCCGGGCTTCAGTTTACAGGTTACAGCCAGAAGACTTATTTCCTCTTAGCTGTGATGGCCTTGATACCACAGCTCATCGGGCATACCGCTTTTAACTGGTCCTTGCGCTACCTGAGCGCCGGCATGGTTTCCCTGACCATACTCGGTGAACCGCTTGGAGCTTCGGTCATGGCATATTTTATTCTGGGAGAAAGTGTTACCCTTCCTCAGTTCGCCGGTATGGGTCTGATCCTCTCGGGAATAATCATCGGTTCCGCATCAGGCTGGAAGCCAGCGTATCAGGCTGCCGGCAATGGCAAAGATCCCTCCTGTCAAAATCCTCTGCCAATCCGGAATGGAACTGCGGGGGAGTGAATACTCAACGCTCCCTTTTAACTCTTTAGCCGGACCGATCCCATCGATACCCTTCTGCACTTCCCGCAGCACTGCCTGCGCCAGCGGGATGTAAATCATTGTGTCCATATTGCTCTCCTTGTATTTACTGCAGGTCAAGCCTGCACCTTTTGTTTAAGCACCAGTTGTGCCAACAACCGATTTGTATTGCTGCACTGCATTTTTCAATGAAGTCCACTCAAAGCCACGCTTCTGGTTGTTGTGCGTTCGCCATGCACATGTATCATTTTTGCACAGAAAAACCACCAGTTCCGTCAAATTGCATTTTCCTGCGACCTGACGGATAATATTCTTGAATCTATATGACAATCCTGGTTCTCGGTTTTTTTATCTCGCTCGTTGGTATGGGGTATTTCATGTATGGCAGAAGCAGCCAGAATTTTCTGGCTCTGCTCTGCGGCGCCTGCATGATGGCTTATCCTTATTTTATCTCCAGCCCTCTGTGGATGATTATTCTGTTTGTATCGCTCCTGGCACTGCCTTTTCTTTTTCGGGATTATTAACCCGTGCATAAATTAATGGACTGTATGACATTGTTACATGACCGAGTAGCTGCAACTAAATCGGCAGTATGTCCAGTAAATTATGCTACAGTTAATAATGACCCGATTGAATTCTGGTATGATGTTTGAATAATGCAGATGATTATAACCCTGTTTCTGCTCTGTGCGCTGCATACAACCCCTGTGATCCAGTCTGCGTGGGCAGGTTCTGAGAACTCCTCTGTGGAGAAGATTTTATCTGCGGCAGAGTGGCCTTTACCTGACTGCGAATTCAGAAGGCCCTCAGTCATCTTCTCTGCATTACAGAACTATATCTCTGAACTTCAATTCCGCAGATTAACGGACGATCCCCGCACTGGCGAGGAAATGCGCAAGCTTTTATGCCCGCACAGGGCGGTAGTGGTGTGTGAAGATCCTTCTCAGGCCATGGATTACGCATACTGGATCAGGCGCTTGTGGGCCGAGTTCCAGCATGGTTGCGGCAGAAACTGGGCCATCCGCTTCAGAATCTCATCAGGCGGGACTGTCGAGTTCCGGGAATGGGCCGATGGTTACCGCCCTTACTTCCGCATGAAAAATTGGGTCTGGCTTAAGCGCAAACCAGTTGACTACAGCATTAAAGCGTTACGCGATTACCTTGAATTCATCGACTCGGCGAGTGGCACTTACGAGCTCACCGGCGAAATGAATCCAGTCCGGCGTATTTCGGACCTTCAAGTTGGCGATGTCATAGTGGACACTGCCTCATCCGGCAGGATTATCATGATTATGATCATCGCGGTCCATAAATACAGCGGAAGGCGCATCGCCCTGCTGGCAGGGTCAGGACCGTATTTCCGCGAATTCGGTCTATTGCGCAACCCGACTGACGATGAGATCGACCCCTGGTTCTGGCTGGACTGGGACAAGTGCCTTTATCTGCCGGACTGGATCATGATGCATCCGGAATTCAGGCGGTTCGTTGAGGAGCATTGATGTCAGCTCAGTGCTCAACTTACTCTCAGCATGCGCAGCAGGAAACTGAATATATCAGCGTCAATAGCGGCTTCCTGCCTGACAGACTGCCCCCGCACATGCCCGGCTTTAGTATCATAGCGCAATAAAACCGGCAGATCCGATCCGGTTTTCTCCTGCAGCAGGGCCGTCATTTTCCTGGCGTGGCAGGGGTCAACCCTGGTATCCATGTCACCGGTCACGAACATTACAGCCGGATACTTTGTTCCATTTTTCACATTATGGTACGGCGAGTACTTTAAAAGGTACTTGAACTGACCGGCCTTGTCAGCGCTGCCGTATTCAGTTACCCAGAAGCTGCCGACTAAAAACTTGTGGTAGCGCAGCATATCCAGCAGGGGATAAGTGCAGACGACTGCCTTGAACAGATCCGGCCGCTGTGTAAGTGCGGCCCCTACCAGAAGCCCTCCGTTACTGCCACCAAAGATAGCAAGCTTTTCTGGTTTGGTATAGCGATTTTTGATCAGCCACTCGGCACCTGCGTGGAAATCGTCAAACACATTCTGCTTTTTTTCCATCATGCCGGCCTGATGCCATTTCTCTCCGAATTCGCCACCGCCTCTGAGATTAGCCACAGCAAAAACCCCTCCGCGCTCAGCAAAATAAATCGCGTGCGGGCTGTAAAATGGTGACAGATTCACATTGAATCCGCCGTACCCATAAAGTAACACGGGATTATTCCCGTTCAATTCCAATCCTTTTTTATGCACTAAATACATGGGGATCTCAGTACCGTCTTTAGAAGGATAGAATACCTGGTGGATTTCGAGACCGGATCGCTGTTTGATTTTGGGGGCACCGGCCCAGGGATTCAGCACACCTGTCTTTGAATCAAAACGCAGAATCGCATAGGGGGAGGTGAAAGTCGTGTAACCAAGGAACAGTTCCTTGGTTTCGCGAATGAAACTGAGTCCCGAAACAGAACCGATACCCGGCAGTTCGATTGCTCCCTTCCCCCGGCCCTTGAGATCGAACAGGCAGAGCCTTGACGAAACCTTGTGCTGATATTCTGCAACAATCCTATCCCCGGCAATCTCGACCTCACACAGGCAGTCCTCGCCTTGAGGAATGATCTCGACCCATTTCTCGATTTCAGGCGCTTTGGGATCAACCAGCATAAGCTTTCTGCGCGGGGCTTTCCAGTTGGTCGTCACATAAAGAAGTCCTTTGTGCATCACTGGCTCGAATGCGGCCTTGATACCGGTGATCACCGGGTTCACCGCCTTACCTGGCGCCATGGGCTTGATGAAAATCTCGGTTCTGGTTCCTGAAGATCCGTGGCTGGCGATAATCATCAGTTGATCACTATCTGGAGGGTTCCCGCACCCAATGATCCATTGCATGTCATATCCGTCTCCGAAAATTTTTCTGTCCTTTTTCAGGTCAGTGCCGAACAGATGCAGGAATACGCCGCCGAGTTTTCGGGATGAATAATACACCCCAGAGTTGTCGTGAAGCATGGCGCAGCCGAAATACCAGTCTTCAGGAAGGTTTTCAAGATACTCACCGCCTGATTTCAGGTCATAAAAGTGAATCGTCGTTTCGTCAGCACCGCCAGTGCGTTTATTAAAATAAAGAATCTTTCCGTCATGACTCAGACTGAACCACCCGATAGAGACTGACTCGTCTTTGGAAAACCGCCTGGGGTCCAGCAAGATTTCTTCTGTACCGTTCAATCCCTTGCGCCGGAAAATCATGGACAGGTTCTTTCCCTTGGGTCGCTTGGCATAATAGTAATATCCGTTTTTATAAATCGGAAGCTCAGTGGCTTCATAGCTTCTGAGCGCGCGGAACTTCTTTTTCAAATCACCAAGATGTGGGTCGGAATCAAAAAATGACCTGGCGAATTCAGTCTGTTCCGCAAGCCACTGTCTGGTCTCCGGGCTGTTCTGGTCCTCAAGCCAGCGATAGGGGTCAGTCAGTGTTTTATTGTGCAGACAATCTTTAACAGGAAATTTTCCGGTAACCGGAAATCTGTACTTTTTGACAGTCATTGATTCTCCTGAATGCTTGGTTTGGCTCAGCTGCCTGCCGGAGGCATAACAGCAGACCAATCCAGACTAACCTAAATTTCCTGGTTTGACAATTTCCAAAGGATAATCACTCTGGATAGGACAGAGCCATTTGCATTTTCCTGATTTCCGTTTATCCTTATTTTGTGAGATGCATTATATACTGAGGGTTTTATGAAGTTTTTTCTATTGCCCATTTTATTTTTGTGTTCGCTCCTTCAAGCCGAAGACTGGGAAAAGCGCCTTTTTTCGGCCATCAAGAAACAGAACTGGGATGAAATAAAGTTTGCTGTCGCCTGTTTCCCGAATATGGAAGCCATCGATCCGGACACAGGCTATACCCCACTGATCGCAGCGATTAAAACCGAAAACAGGAATCTGGTCAAATCCTTTCTTGACCTGAGAGTCAATGTCAATCACAAAGACAAGAGCGGCATGACAGCACTTCACCATGCCATCTCCACCGGAAAAGCTGAACTCGCATTACTGATTCTGGACAATCCGGTTCGCGTTGATGATACGGACACATCAGGGGCGACCCCGATCATCTACGCTATTCGTTACAATCTCCCGGAAGTCGTTAAGCTCATAATCACCAGAGGAGCAGATATCAACATCAGGGACAACAACGGGACAACTCCACTGATATACGCAACTGCCCAGCAAAATCCGAAACTTGTGCAGCTGCTGCTTGAAAAAGGGGCAGACAAAACCGCTGTCGACAAGTTCGGCAATGATGCGCTTAAAATCGCCCAGAAGCTCGGGAGTCAGCAGCTCATCCAGATCCTTACTCAGGACAAAAAAGGAGCCTCTTCCAAACCAGCCAATGATCTTCAGCAGCTATATCTGCTGAAGTAAGGGTAGGATAGGGACCGTACGGGTTGTTGACAAACCCGTGTTGATGCGGTCCCCTCAATCTCAGTCGTCCAATTCACCTGGCAGCCAGTCTCCATCCTGAGGCACACTCTTGTCCGCAGATTCGCTGATGACCTTTTGAATAACATCTGACGGCAACTCGCCGGATTCAGGAAGAGTCGCGCCCGCAGCCTTCAAAGCAGGCAGCAGTTTTTTGATCATTTCCGGGTCCATGGACTTCATGACTTCTGTCGGATTTCCTCCAGATTGGGACAGGCCTCCAACTAAACTCTGCATAGTCGCGGGATCCATTGATGAAAGCAGTTTCTGAAAATCCATGCCCGGGAAAGAGGTGGAAAGCTTAGAGATCAATCCCTGAAGATCATTCATGTTGAAGTTCTCAACTAATTTTTGCATAGTTTCCTGGTCAGGGGAGCTTTCACCACTGCCGCTGAGAGACTGCAGCATGGACTGCAGCTGCTGTGAAAGCGCATCAGCACCGCCAAAAGCCTCCAGGTATCCCTGGGCCATTTTCATGATGTTCTGCATCATCAGAGCGCTGTCCTGCTGATCGCCAGCTTCGACACCAGGCAGAGAACCGCTGATAGAATTCATCATCTCCTGATCAAAAACAAGTTCATCATCCGCACAGCAGCTGAATCCGATCAAGAGCAATGAAAACATCAACATCTTCATAACTAAATTATACCCGGTTTTCAGGATTTAGCATCATGTTCAGTCGCCGAAACAGGTCCCGAGCTCCCTTCCGGTCAGGATTGTGTCACAGTCCAGAGGCACAACCTTCATGCGGCTGGTGGCTTCATCCAGCGGCACATATCTGACTGCCGGCGGATCCAGGGCCACCATCACACCATTCTGATTCTGGTCCAGGGCACGCACAGCGGCTGCTCCAAAGCGAAGCGATATCAACCTGTCGAAAGTAGTGGGTGTTCCACCGCGCAAAAGATGACCAAGCACAACACTTCGGCAGTCTTTCCCTGTCATTTCCCTGATTTTCTGAGCTACGATCTCACCCGCACCGCCCAAACGCTCCGCTTTGCCGATTTCCTTTTCCTTGACTGAATGGGTACCGCCTTTCGGCTTTGCGCCTTCAGCAACAACGATAATGGTAAAATGCCTTTTGGTCTCTTCTCTTTCCATTACCTTGGCAGCCACCTTTTCGATGTCATAAGGGATCTCCGGGATGAGGATAACATCAGCACTGCTGGAAATGCCGGAATTGAGAGCGATCCAGCCTGCGTATCTTCCCATCACCTCAACAACCATCACCCGCTGATGTGCTTCTGCCGTTGAATGCAGGCGGTCCATGCATTCAGTGGCAAATGAAACAGCTGTGTCGAATCCGAATGTGATCACAGTTCTGTTCAAATCATTATCAATTGTTTTCGGCACTCCAATCACCTGCAGGCCCTTGCTGCAAAGGGCGCTGGCAATAGTCAGAGAACCGTCACCACCGATGGCGATCAGTGCATCAATGTTATGCTTTCTGAAAGCTGCAACTATGTCGTCAGTGCGGTCAACCAGTTCGATCGAACCGTCAGGTTTTTTAACCGGAAATTCGAGCGGATTTCCCTTATTTGTAGTTCCAAGGATAGTACCACCAAGATGTGTAATGCCGCGCACGCATTCCCGGGTGAGGGGAAAAAACGGTTCATCGTATTTTTCCGGTATAGTGATACTGTTGTAACCGTCCCGGATGCCGAAACATTCCCATCCTTTGGTAAGAGCGCTGATTACAACCGCCCTGATAACAGCATTGAGTCCTGGAGCGTCCCCACCTCCGGTATTGATGGCGATACGCAATTTTTTCCTGCCCATTAGTCCTCCGGATGAATCTAAGATTACACTGTATATTACAAGGGGATATTATATGGATGCAAGTCGGAACTCGAAGCTATTTCGTCCTCTGCCAGGGTGGTACAGACACAGGATGCATCATGCTGTCATCGACTAAGTAACGCTCTTCCTTGTGA
>JAQTRI010000141.1 GCA_028711905.1 Candidatus Wallbacteria bacterium
GGATCGCTTGAATCCATGAAGTTCTGGAAATACCGCCAGCGGATGTACATATACAATGCGATCACAAGCAGCACTCCCCGCGCATCCCTGGATCTGGCGAGATATCTGAGATTGAACATCACCTGCCCGGCCATCTGCCTCATCTGTCATCCTCCACCAGGTCGCACACGATGTCTTCCAGGGTCCGGGTCTTTTGCCGGCATCCGTAAAACTCAAGACCCTGCCTGTCGCAGAATTCCAGAAGTGCGGTCAGATGTTCCCTGGCCACTTCCATGACAGCCCTGCCATTATCTCGGGCTGAAACCTGCGCGAATTCCGGAAAGTCCGGGCAATCCCCAGTCTCGACCATGAACCGGCCTTCCATGCGGCCGACGAGGTTATTCAGTGTGTCATGTCTCACCACTTTCCCCTTGTTCATGATGGCGGCGCTGGTACAGAGCGTCTCCACCTCGGACAGCATATGCGAGTTCATGACAATGGTCGCGCCTGAGCGATGAAGGTCTTTCATGACTTCTCTCAAGGATCTGAGCATCAGCGGGTCCAGTCCCCTGGTGAGCTCATCGAAGAAATACAGATCCGGACTGTTCAGCATGCAGGCGGCGATTCCCAGTCGCTGGCGCATGCCCTTGGAGCATTCGCGCACCAGAAAGGAACTGCGGTTGGAAAGCCCCAAGCGTTCCAGCAGTTCGCCGATCCTGCCCGCAGTAATCCTCGCGCGGTACAGCGATGCGTAATACTCCATCACTTCCCGCACAGTCAGAAACTCCGGATACAGGGGTTCCTCAGGGAGATAAGCCACTTTTTCATACACTGCTGCGCCTGGTTCCGGTCTGTTTCCGAGCAGCCGGACTTCTCCGGCAGATGGAGCGATGAATCCAAGCATGGTCAGCATGCAGGTGGTCTTGCCGGCACCGTTCGGCCCGAGCAGGGCAAAGAATTCACCGCGGCCGACCTTCAGGTCCATTCCCCTGACCGCCTCGAAATACCTGCCGCGCCCGACACGGTAGCAAACACGCAGGTTGCTGGCTTCAGCGACAAACGAATTGTTCTGCATAGTCATGGAGTTCCGGTCTCCCGGATTCCGGCAGGCAGGATCACTGAGTGGTCGACCGTAACTTCGAATGTGCCGAGCAGCTGATCCATTTCATCCGGTATCCGCGTTTCCGGTTCAACCGGCGATGCAGCCACTCCGCTCTCAGCGGTTTCTTTACTGCCGCTCGTAACAGAAATGCTGAATCCGCCCTTTTTCCACTCTTTCTTCACCGAGCCAGTCTGTTTCGCAAGCCCATCCAGGTACTGCTCCCTGGTAATGCCCAGCCCCCGTTTCAGTCCTGCCAGGTTGGCACGCAGTTCCGTGCCAAAGGCTGCCTCAGCATCCTCGACCCTGCCGTGGCGGATCGAGGATATTTTACCGTGGATGTTGACGATCAGAGTGACAGGGATGGAATTGATGTGCATATGGTTCAGAAGCTCGCGGTTATCAGGAAAACCGACAGGATAAGTCACACCGGCCTTTTTCAGCACTTCCTCCAGTTTCCCTCTGTCTCCGGGCTGGTCGGTGCTGATACCGAGAAACAAAAGCTGTTCCTGGCGGTGTTTTTCATAAAAAACCTGGAAATCAGGCAGCTCAGCCTTGCACGGCGGACACCAGGAGGCGAAATAATTGATGATGATGACTTTTTTCCCGATCTCATCGGCCAGGTCCAGCTTTTCTCCAGTCAGCAGCGTAACTCTGGTTTCCGGCAGGAGCGCTCCATCAAGCTCGATCGAGCGGGCATTCTTCACGGCCACGGCTTCGCTCTGCAGCGAATCCTCATCCGGCAGTTTTTTGAATGAATAGTGCCACAATGCAAGTGCAATAATCAGCAGCGCAATGGCGCAATTTTTGATGTTCATGGAGTACAGTATACCCCTGCCCCCGCCCAATTTTCAAATGACATATTATCGCAACACTCCTGGTTTTCTTTTCTGTCAGAATGTATAATCTGTTCATGTTCAAAGTGACGGCATTCTTCTGCCTCCTGTTTCTGCTGAGCAGAACTGTGTTCCTCGACAGCGATCTTCCCCCGCCTGAACTCTGCCAGTACTGGGCCATTGATGAGTTTTATTACTCAATCCCGGCCTTTAATTCATATCATTTTGGTAGCATTAACCATGTGGAATCGGATCTGATCGGCCATGAGGGCTTTGTGCTCAACTGGCCGGAGTTCCTGTTCACAAAAGCCTCACTTCACATGTTCGGCAATACCTTTTTTGGCCTGCGCATGGGGGCTGTAATCGCGGCCTTACTCTCATCCCTGATGTTGATCTCGATACTTTTCGGCAGGTTTGGGAAAAGCGCGGCCGCTGCTACTGCACTGATACTGCTTTGCGATTTCCAGTTTCTGGTCTCCGGCCGGTGTGAGGAACCGACAATCTTCCGTTTTTTTGCTATGGTGCTGCTTCTTTACATAGCGGATCGGATGCTGGGAAGCGAAAAACTGACAGGGCTGAAATCCTTAGCACTTGGCCTGCTGGCTTCAGGCGCATTCCTGTTCGTGTACCCCACCAGTTTCTTTCTCTGGCCGGCAGCGTTCTGCACAGTCTGGTGCCTTTCTGCCGGCAGCAGGATGCGCAACATCTCATTGTTCACCTTTGGCTGTGTCGCAGCCACAGCAGCACTATTCTTTCTCTTCCACAAGGTGCACGGGCAGCCCCTTTCTGAAGCCTTTCTCAACATGTCCGGTCCCTATGCAGACCGCGTTGCAGTCCATGGCCGGACTGTCTCCGGCATGGCAGTCGAATTTCTGCGCAATCTGGCCGGTTTCTTCGGCTCAGCCTCGTTCCGGAACTCACCGGGACTGCTGTTTCTGTTTCTTTTATCCCTCCCTGGCTTTTACCGATATGTGCGTGTCAGCAGCGACCCGGTTGCGATGCTGTCCGGATTCTGCCTTGTTTTTTTCTTCCTGCAGAGCCTGTTTCTTAATGACTATCACCTGCGAAAGATGTTGCCGGCCATGCCCCTCGCAATAATCTCCATCGGTTGCGCATCGGCCCTACTGAATCGCAGCCGGGAAGACAGGGCAGGAATCCGCATTCTTCTTCATCTGCTCTTCTGCGCTCTTTTCACCCTGCTTGTCTGGCACCTGAATTCCACTCTATACGGAGAATACCGCCTGCCGGCCGATGCCTCCCGTCTTGGTCTCATGTCCCTGACAGCAGTCATAGCCGCCTCAGCCGTTGCCATCCTCTTGCGGAACAGGCGGGCTGCCTTTTCCGGAGTATTCATCGTTGCAGCCTTAGCACTGCCTAACCTGTACTTAGACCTGACCCGGGTGTTCCTCAACCCGGAGTATACCCTGCGTAATGCACAGATCGCCGCTGCCCCGCTGATCAATGACCAGGTGTGCGCTGGGGGGTCTTCGTTCGCCTTCAGGCTTTACAACACATCGATTCCAGCTCTTAATCCCTACCGTTTTCACAATCGCAGGGACGCCTACCAGTTGATTTTCCGCTGGATGGTCAATGAAAAAATCGCAGGTTTCAGTTTCGGGGGCATAAGCGGAGATGATAGGCTGCTGATGGATCAGTCAGACATGGAGCTGACGCAGAAAACCGGCATAACGGTGCGCGAAACAGAGATCGGGCTCTTCCGGCACAAATAAAAAATCCCGCCTTGAACCGGGCGGGACTTTCAGTCATGCTGCTGCGGAATGTCACTCCTCAAACAGGCGGTGCAGGAGAATTTTCTTGATTTCGTAAGCGTCACGGCCAGGCTTGTTGCTGCACAATTTATTTACATAGCTCTCACGGTTTTTCTCCCCATCAACAGGCAGGCTGCGGATAGTATGAAAAAGTTTGTCCAGATCCGCATCTTTGATGTCTAAGTAGCTCACAAGAAACGATTTGTCCTTTTCAGTAACCTTCATCTTACCCCCTGATTTTTTGCCGTGTCAGTCAATATCAGATCAAGCTCTTAAGCTTGACCTCTTTCATGTCAGTTGCGAATTCCTCAGCTGTTTTGTATCTCTTGTCAAGACTCTTTTCGATTGAACGCATTATAACATGATCCAGCTCAGGTGTCAATCCCGGGCAGATTTTCGAGGGTGGAGGAGGCACCTTGTTGAATATTTTATACATAACCTGCTCCGGGTTGTTCCCTTTGAACGGAAGAGTTCCTGTCAGAAACTCGTAGAGCGCGACCCCAAGGGCGTAGAGATCCGTTGCAGCGCAAACATCATCGCCTTTCAACTGCTCAGGCGGCATATAATAAAGCGTACCAAACACTTCCCCTGTTTCAGTCATGGAGCACATATCCACCATTTTAGCCAGTCCGAAATCCATCACCTTAACAATTCTGTTCTGATGCAGCATGATATTGTCTGGTTTGATGTCGCGGTGGACAATGTTCTTGCTGTGGGCGTATCCCAGTCCGGCGGCCACCTGCAGGGCGATCCTTTTTACATGCATGGGCTGCAACCTTCCCATGCGGTTCAATATTTTCCTGAAACTCTCACCCTCGACAAATTCCATGACAATATGAGGCACTTCGCCCTCGATCACATCAAACACCCTGACGATGTTCTGATGATCCAGGATTTTGGCCAGCATACCATCGCGTTTGATAAAGCGCTGAATCGTCTTCTGATTGCCGCGATACTTTTCCGCAATGACCTTGATCGCCACAATCTCATTGCTTGTCGTATCCAGCGCTTTATACACAATGCCCATGCCGCCGATACCAACCTTTTCCACATGTCTGTATCGTTTGCGCATATCTTCCGAAAACTGAATACCCTTGTTCTCGAAATCATTCTGGATTGCCAGAATGTCCTTGAGGCGTTCCACCTTTTTCGGAACATCACGATAATTGACATCGATCTTGACGATCGCCTGGTAAATCTCCATTGCGCCTTCGTACATTTCGTTGTCTTCATATGTTTTACCGATTTTGTACATCTTTTCCATTTTGATCTGCGGGTCATCGATCTTGTCAAACGGCTGATCAGCCATGGTCAGAGACTTATCGTGATAACGGGCATTCTGAAGCGCCAGTGACGCCACATCAGCCAGAATACCGATCAGTCTAAGATCGTCGTCAGCCACCTCGTTTTCGATTACTCCCTCACGCTTCCTGCCGCCGGACGGTTCCTCGGTTTTTTCGATTTCTTTGTCCTTTGAATAATCAATGACCAGTACGCCCCCGACCCGGTCCTTGCCCGAATACAGCGGAGCACAGACTGTGATCCTCATCATATCCTGCTTCATGAGATCTGCCAGCTGGTAATTTCTCCGCACAATGTCGGAAGTCAGCATCTGTTTGTTCTCGAATACCCAGCCGATCATGCCCTTACCCCGTTCCATGAATTTGAACTTGCCGGGCGGATAACCGATGGAAGCTGACATTTCTAAAGCGATGTTATTCTTGGTTTCCATGAACACCGCGGCTCTTTCAACTGCCAGAAGGCTCGAACAGGCCTTGAGAACCTGGTCGATGATCTCATCTTCGTTGAGGAATCTGACTATCCGGGTGGTAATCTCCTTCAAGGTCTCGATTCTGGTGGTCAGCTTCATGCGCAACACACGGGAGTTGTCGGCCAGATCCTTGATCTGCTGGCCGACAGACTTATTGGTTTCCTCGAGCTTCTGCAGATCGCTCTTCAGTTTACGCTCGCCTGCGGCATGGGTTTCACTGAGAACCCTGTGAACCTCGACATCTTCAGAAAGACCGGCAATGTACCAGCCGACAATGAAAAAGATCAGAAAGCAGATCAGAATACCCGGCTTGTCGATCATCACTGTCTGATTAAAGAGGGACTTGAGCATAACTCCCATTTCCAGGGTTTTGCGGCCTCCGGACCAGGCCTGGTAAATCGTGATAGTATTGAAAGACAGAAGCACATTGATGAGTAATCCGATCAGAAATCCCTTGCGCCGGAAATAAACAGCGCTTTGCAGAAGAGGTATGATCAAAAAAAAGTGGCACAGTGGAGACAGGACGAGTTCCTGCTCCAGAAAAGCCATTAACAAAAGAAATCCGCCGCAGGCGATGTATGTGACGGAAAGGATTGATAGTTGCTTTTCTTTGCTGTCCATGCGATTAAATAATAATCGATTTCACGGTTACCGTAAAGACATTTTCACAGAACTGAAAACAGCTGGACCAAAAAAACTGCCTGCCCGTTTCCCGAAAAATCAGCCTTCTGAATCACCGGACCCGCAGAATCTGTCGAAAGCACTGACATTTTTCTGACGGTCTTCCTGCTCTTTCTTTCCGTTCATATACTCAGGGATATCATTAAGCAGGCTTTCCAGAAACTGCTGCCGAATCTCCTCGCTCATAAAACCCTGACGAATGAGTTTCAGTTCCCCTGAGTCGAGAAAAAAGCCTCCGCAGGCGTAACATTCATCAATATCGACATTCTTATTAAACTGATATTTGTGGCACTTTAAGGCGGCATCACAGCGGGGGCATTTGAGCGCACCTGTGGTTCTCTTTTCTCGCACAGGCTGTTCCAGGGCTTTTTTCAGAGCGGAGCCCATTCCTTCACGAGTCTCATCGAGCTTGCGCAGCTCCATCCAGTCGAACCATATGCCTCCACAACTTGAGCAGACATCGACAGCCACTCCGCCGAAATCTTCCTCTGTCATCGCTTTGCTGCACAAGGGACAGTTCATCCAACCACCTCCAGAAAATGTAAATCAAACAATTACCGACAAACACTATTATACATTATACAGCCCAGACCATGGATTTGACAAATAGTTCCTGCAGTCAAACAGTTCGAGCCTCTGAATATCTTTTGTGCTTTTATATTCATTGCGGATATACTGTCTGCATGGTGCATATACCGACCCCACCCCCGGTTTTTTGCGGTCGTCTTACAGAATTTGACGACCTGAAAAAAGCCCTGGATAAATACAAAGTGCTGGCCATCGCTGGAATCGACGGCATTGGCAAAACATCCTTAGCCCAGATTTTAGCAGAGTTTCTTTCCGCTGTACCGGGGTATTCCAGACGCCTGATCTGGATTTCCTGCCATGAAGGTTGGAACGAAAAAGACCTGTTTGCTTCCCTGCTGCGCGAAGCATCAACTCTGACCGGAAATCGGAGCGCTTTAAACCTGGTTCAGGATGCCTCTACGCTTGTCCATTTCATGGAAGAACACAGTCTTGTCGTATTCATCGATGATTTCCACTTGGCTGAAACCCCCTGTTCGGTCGAGCTACTTTCCTCCGCCCTGAGAAAATTCCGCTCAGCCAGGTTGATACTTACTACCAGAGAAAGACCGGGTCTTCCCCCCATGGAACAGATGGAGCTTAATGAACTTAAACTGGGGGGCTTAAACCGGCAGGATGCTGAATCTTTAGTCCACAGCCTGAACGCTTCCCGCCACCGCCTCGCTCTCTCCAGTGGAGAAATCTCCAGTATCATCCCAAGATCAACAGGGCATCCGTATTCGATCAAACTCTTTGTCAGCCTGCTTTCTTCAGGCGCGGGCTCCCTGCAATATCTTTCAGGTCCGTGTCAGGAATTCAACCGCACCCTGGCCCCTTTCCTGGAAGGCACGCTGTCCTTACTCAGTGTTGAAGAGAAGGAAACCGCCAGACTGCTCTCTCAGATCAGAATACCTGTCCAGCCGGAACTGCTGCCTGGATCGGCTGCTGCAGGGATTAAAGGACTGGCCGGTCGATACCTTCTGGAACTGACCCCCGCTGGGTTTGTAGCTCTTCATGACCTGCTGCGCAGGCACATCAGCGCCCAACTCGAAGAAGTGGATAAAACAAGGTTACATCTGCTGGCCGGATCTATGCTTTCAAGTCGCGAAAACCCGAGTATCAGCGAATTGTGGGAATCTTATCATCATTTCGCAGCTGCAGGAGATCTGCAGTCCGCCTCAGAACAGGTGATCAGGTTGAGCCGTCTTTCCCAGGTACTCGGCGATGAAACAGGAAATTACAGGCACCTGCTGGAGGATGCGCTGGAACTGTGCGGCGATACGCGCAAACAGGATTTGTTGATGGCACTTGCATCGCTGCTGGTGTATCTGCGGGATTTTAACGAAGCAGAAAAGATTATTCCGCTCCTGGAGAATCAGGAACTGGCAGGTCTGATTCAGGCCCGGGCAGACTATTATCGCGGTAACCACAGGGGAGCGATTTCGGCTTTTGAAAAATCACTTCCTCTGATCACGCACCCTGATGATCTGGCAGAGATTAGCACCAGCCTGGCAGTCTGCCACAAGCTGCTCGGGAACACGAAACAGGCCGCGCTTTTTTTCAATCGAGCCCTGGCATGCGCAGCCAGCCCGATATACCGGGCCCGAGCCTGCAGCCAGTATGCGGTTTTTCTCTCGATACAAGGCCGCCTCAACACTGCGCTCGAATACTATGAGAAAAGCGAAGAAATCGAACGCCGGACAGGCGCACTCGGCAATCTTTGCGTTACGCTGTACAACAAGGCC
>JAQTRI010000142.1 GCA_028711905.1 Candidatus Wallbacteria bacterium
ATTGAAAGCAGGATTATGCTGAAGCTGCTAAATGGTATCTTAAGTTGGCGGAGGAGGGTAATGAAGCAGCACAATTGCGCTTAGCCATTTTTTACGAAGAAGGGAAAGGGGTATCCCAGGACTACAAAGAAGCAGCAAAATGGTATCTGAAAGCGGCTTCTCAAGGAAAGTGGGCAGCTCAAGGACGGCTTGCCCATTTGTATGAAGAGGGTAAAGGGGTCGACCGCGATTACAAAGAAGCTTTTAAATGGTATCGCCTGTCAGCTGAGAACGGAGATGCATTCGGTCAATTAGGATTTGGCCGTATGTACCTGAATGGAACGGCCACGCTTGGGGATTACTGCAAGGCATTTGAATGGTTCAACAAATCCGCAGACCAAGGTAATGCTGAAGCACAATTTGAAATCGCCCAAATGTACAGCAAAGGAAAGGGAATGGCAGCAGACGGCGTCAAGGCACTCATGTGGGCGAAAATTTCTACAGCAAGTGGATTCGATAAAACAACAAATTTTCAGAAAGAAGTTATAAGCAAATTAGCACCGGAACAGATTGAAAAAGCCCAGACTCTGGCCAATGCATGGATTGAGAAACATCCTATAACGCTATCACCACCCCGGACAAGTGTGGATAAGATGGCTCTTGCTGCATTTATTGCCATAATCGCTGCAGCTGCTTTCTCTAGGATCAAATCCAAAAAGATAAAAAGCATGAAAGAAAAGGATGGTAGATAATGTTGGAGCGCCCGGCCTCAGCCTTGCACATGGCGCACAACGATCATGAGGTTTGGATGTCAGGCGAGAGGAACGAGGGATGGGACGGGGGAAGCAAGGGGCTGTGTAGTGGCGTTGATGTATACTATTCCTACAGGAGATAACATATGAACTTGATTTTATTTCAGGACCGGAAAGTCAGGCGCGCCTGGAATGACCAGGAGCAGAAATGGTACTTCGCTGTCGTCGACGTGATTGCCGTGCTGACGGACAGTATCAACCCGCAGGTCTACTGGCGCGTGCTGAAAAAGCGCCTGCTGGCTGAGGGCAATGAAACCGTTACAAATTGTAACGAGTTGAAAATGGAGGCCCAGGACGGCAAAATGCGTGCAACGGTAGTGGCCAATGCCGAGCAGCTGTTGCGGCTGATTCAGTCAATTCCTTCGCCCAAGGCCGAGCCCTTCAAAAGCTGGCTGGCCCGGGTCGGATATGAGCGTCTGGAAGAAATCGAGGACCCTGAGCTGGCGACTAAGCGCACGCGGGAGCTTTACAGGCAGAAAGGCTACAGCGATGCCTGGATCGAAAAGCGGATGCGCGGAATAGCCGTGCGGGACGAACTGACGGACGAATGGAAAAAGCGCGGAGTGAAGGATCGGAAGGAGTATTCCATCCTGACCGCTGAAATCAGCAAGGCCGCCTTCGGCATGACTCCTTCCGAATACCGGGACTTCAAGGATCTTGAAACTCCGGGAGACAACCTGCGCGATCACATGACCGACCTGGAGCTGATTTTTACGATGCTCGGCGAGGCCTCGACCACGGAAATCGCCAGGAAAAAAGACGCACAGGGTTTCCGGGAAAACAAAAAGGCCGCTAAAGCCGGTGGCGCTGTTGCCGGGAAGGCACGACTGGACCTGGAAAAGAAAACCGGCAGAAAGGTTTCCACGCGGGAAAATTACAAGGAACTACCGGAGGGCAAGCGCCGGGCGATCAAACGCGGACCGAAGAAATAGGTGGAGCCTGCCCCAGCCTCGCCCATGGCGCACAATGATCATGAGGTTTGAATGTCAGGCACGAGGAACGATGCAATGATAGGAAAATCGGGGGCAAGGTGATGGCAGAGATCAGCGTTAAAAGAATTGTGCGTTCTGTTTTCAGCATCATTGCTGCAGTATATGTGATTGCCCTCTGCCTGCTGTATTTCCTGCAGGGCTGGCTGATCTTCCCCGGCGACAAGAAACTGCTGCTCGATCCGTCAGTGCATGGTCTCCCATACAGCGTGGTTACGATCAAAACCAGCGACGGACTGGCCTTGAACGGCTGGATGATCAACGGCCGGCCCGGATATCCTTACATTCTTTTCTGCCACGGCAATGCAGAGAACATTTCCAGCCTGATCGAAAAGGCCCTGCAGTTCTACCAGCAAGGGTTCAGCTCGCTTTTCTTCGACTACCGCGGATTCGGGATCAGTGAGGGCCTTCCAACTGAACAGGGCGTTTATCTTGATGCTGAAGCTGCCTGGAGTTATCTGGTGTCAGACCTGCGCGTCGCTCCGGATCAGATCATCGTCTACGGCCGCTCATTAGGCGGCGCAGTGGCCACTAATCTTGCAGCCGGCCGTTCCTGCAAAGCCCTGATCGTCGAATCCGGCTTCTATTCGATGACCGACATGGCTGCCGACATCTACAGGTGGGTCCCGGTTAAATGGATTCTAAAGTATCCGTTCGAGTCCGGGAAAAGCATCAGCAAAGTGCATTGCCCGGTACTGATCCTGCACAGCCCTGACGACGAAATCGTGCCGTTTGAGCAGGGAGAGAAATTGTTCGCAGCAGCAACAGGTCCGAAAAAGTTCGTGAAAATCAAGGGAGACCACAACGATGGGTGCTGGGTGTATCAGGACATCTACCTGAAAGGTCTGATGGGATTCTTTGCTGAGTTCCATCTGGTGCCGGACACGCCATGACGCGCATTGAGGTGGGAAAAGGGGAGCAGGTATGACAGGAACAGTGAAAAAAGTCCCTTTCTTGAAACAGCTTGTACAATGTCTGCTCATATGGTTCATCGGTTCCGCAGCCAGTATAGCTGTTTTCAGCTTGGTGTTTTCAGCATTCATGAGATATGGAAAGCTGCAAGCACGCCCACAGAGACCAGTGGTAGCAATCGTAAGAGACGCTGTCATAAGATTTCGCGCGCAAGAAGGCAGGGATCTTGATTCGCTGAACGAACTGGTACCAAAATACCTGCCGGAACTGCGCAAGGACCATTGGGGCCATGATCTGATTCTGGATACTGCCGAGCGTGTCATCATCAGTTGCGGGTCGGATGGCAAATATTCACCAGATCCGGAACACAAATTCAATCGGGACAACATAGTGCTGCCTTTCAGCATCCCGCTTTGCATCAGCGACGCCAGATTTACGGAAGCTCCCAACGGAGTGCTGATTAACGGCAGCGTGATCACAATCTATTTTTCCGGACCGCCCCTGCTCAAGCAAACCGATCTCCAGGGCCAGGACTTTGTTTTCTGCCGATCGTTCATCGATCTGGCGGATACTGTGGCACATGGAAACGCCGATGCTGGCGACGAATCCAACCTCGGCCTGCTCACTGCCCTGCCGCCAGAGGATGGCGCTGCTCCCGGGGAACTGGGCGGGAAATTCGATTTCGTGAAGTTCAAAGTCACACGCAGGGACGGGTGCCCGTTTGCTGCTTCGCTTTTTGTCAGGTTCAACGACTCAGCGTGCGACAAGTACAGAACCAGGTATCGCAAATGCGAGAACAGCTCGTACAATGTGAAGGTGAAAAGACCGGGGGAGTATTAGATGAAAGCAAACAGGCCTCAGCCCTTTCATCGCCCACAACAATCATGAGGTTTGAATGTAATGCACGATGAACGAAGCAGGGAGAGGAAAATTGGGAAACAGTGACGCCACACGCTCTATCGACGATTACACTTACTACAGCCAGCTCCCGGCCAAGCGCATGGGATCCGGTGCCTTGTTCTTCGATCAGGATGGCCGGTTTCTTGTTCTGAAGACGACATACAAATCCACCTGGGAAATTCCGGGCGGAGTGGTGGAAAAGGACGAATCCCCGCTGCAGGCCTGCGTCAGGGAGGTGCGCGAAGAGACAGGCCTGGAGATCGATGCCCAGAACCTGGCCTTGCTCTGCCTTGAATATGCAACAGGCAACGCTGTGCGCACCGAATCGCTGATGTTCATCTTTGACGGAGGAACATTCTCTGCTGCGGGGATCGATGCCATCCGTCCCGACGGAAGCGAAATAGTGGAATCCATGTTTGTCACCCTGGAACAGGCTCAATCCCTGCTCAGTCCGACCTTGTGGAACCGGGTGCGGCTCGCGATCAACAGCAAAAGAGAAGCACGAATAGCCTATTTCGAGACAGTAAGGAAGTAATGCAACGGAAGGAAAAAGCCCAAGCCCAGCACATGGCGCAGAATGATGAAACAAAACCCCGAAACCTTCCCTAGCAGGGCTCAGGCCTGCACATTGCACATGAATGAAGGTGATGCTCCACCCGCAAGCCCTGATGAGGAAGGAAAAGATGGGAAAGAGGATGGCTTTGGCGGGAACAGGCCGTGAAGATTAGCAGTGAATTTGGGAACGGCCAGTCCCCGGAGTTAACAGAGTCTCAATTTGAGACTCGGCCAACCATCGTGACACGGAAATATCGCTTTACAGCGCGATTGTGCGTTTGGCACGGGGATTGTTACATGTCGGAATATGGAACAGGAAAACAAGGTCATCGCTATCCCGGACCATGTGTTGGAGCAGAAGATCTATCTGATTCGCGGCAAAAAGGTCATGCTGGACCGGGACCTGGCTGAACTGTATGATGTTCCTACCAAAGTACTCAATCAGGCCGTTAAAAGAAATCAGGAGCGCTTCCCGGAAGATTTTGTCTTTCAACTGAATAAGACCGAATTGAAAAAATGGAAGTCACAATTTGTGACTTCCAATTCGATCAGGATGGGAATTCGCAAGCGGCCGATAGCCTTTACCGAACTGGGCGTGGCTATGCTTTCATCAGTGCTGAACAGCAGGCGGGCGATCCTGGTCAACATCAGCATCATGCGGGTATTCGTGAAACTGCGTGAATACCTGGCCACACACAAGGAACTCAGGGACAAGCTTTCGCAGCTCGAAGGAAGGGTCGATGCCCAGGATCAGTCCATCAGCACGATCATCGACGCCATCAAAAAGCTTCTGGAGCATCCGACGGAGGAAAAGCGTAAAATAGGATTCAGGCTGCAGGCGCGGAAGTAATGAGCGGGGTAAAATAAACCAGCCGGAGGCGAGCACACATGATCTGGAAATGTCTGTGCGGTGAAGTCAATGTCGGGACTGCGAAGGAGTGCCGGAAATGCGGGGCAGCCTTCAACGAAGAGCTGATCGTGGAAAAAAGAGCTAAAAATCCGCCGGTAAACAAGGAAGATCCAACAAACCAGAAAGCAGTGCAACCCGATAGGAGCAATCGCTTCAGCACCGGAAGGCTGTTCCTGTTTTCCACTTGTTGCATGGCCGCGGGGCTGGCAATCGATTCAGTCCCGATCATAGTGTTTTACATCGGCTATATCGGATTCTGGATCCTGGTCGCCCATGTTTGTACATGCATCAGGGGACCGAGGACATTTTTCACTTCCCTGTCATCGGTTTTTTTGATGCTGTTCTGTTTTGTGCTCTTCATGAACACGATCCCTGAAATCAGCAAGGGTTACCCGTTCATCAAACCTGAAATCAAGTTCGAGGACGACATGCTGGATCAAAAGAATCCGCCATACGACAGCCGGTTCACTGAACTGCGCAGGGATCAGCAGGACGACGAATGGTGGTTCAACAAGAGCGACTCAGTTATCGGCCTGGACTTAAGCGAAGCCACCAATAAAGAGAAACGGCTCGCCAAGAACATCTACCCGAACTACAGGAAGGCTATGGATGCAGCCCGCTCCTTTGGCTGCAACTTCCTGCCGTCCTCGGACCTGATCAGCGGGTACACCAAGTTCTTCAACGATCGCCTGCTGACAGCTCTGGAGCTGTATATCCACAACGGGGCAGGCATTTTTCCGGGCGGCAAGCAGGGCTTTCTCCTGAAACTTCTGGAGGCACTGTGCCTGAATACCGACAAACCCGGCTGCCTGCAGGCAGTGGCATACATCGCTGCCGCGTTTGAACTGGGCGGAGGACAGCCGCAGGTGTCCCCGGAAATCAATTCCGAACTGAGCAGGCTTAAGGTTCGGTTCCTGAGCAAAGCCAAAAACTGCAAGCCAATCGGCATCTACGACCAGAGCGAGGAATTGCAGAGGATCTTCCAGCGCGACCGGCTGCTGCAGAGCATCGACCAGGATGTTCGCACCCCTGACGATCTGCTGCCGTATGTGCGCATCGCTGAGGTCCTGCTCTCAAATCGGCAGCTGCTCAAAGCCTACGATGCTTTCCGCGTGCTCGCTGAGCGGTTGTGCAACCCTGAGGCCAATTTCAGTATCGCGAACCTGATCAAGTTCCAGGGGTATTTTGATCAACCAAAGGAATTGTATGACCGGCTCTATCAATCCGAGGCCTGGAAGAAAGTGCTGGCCCGTGGTAAAAAACCAGCCACGCCGGGCATGGCCTTCTGGCCCTACTCATATTCCAGGGAGAACCGGTTGTGGGCCAGGATTTACCACGACTGGGAGCTACCCAGAACCAGTGTCATGGATGACCTGGTCCTGGCAATCCGCGATGGCAATGTCGATTTAAAACCGGACAAGGATTCAGGCTGGTACGATTATCAGATTCACGCCCTTGAAACCCTGGTTCTGCCTGACCGGGCCCAGGAAGCCATGAAACTGCTGCTGCATTCAAAGTACAAGAAAAAACTCAAAGAATTCTTCGAAACCATGCTCACCAAGCATAGAGAGCTGCATGTCAAATTCGTGGAACTGATACCCACGCTCGGATGCCACATTGAACGACTGCCGGCTTTTCCGGAACTGACAGTTGAGCCGCTGGCCACGCTGTACCTGCGGAACGCCAGATTATACCGATTTCTGCTGGAAAACCTTGAACGCTTCTTTCCCGGCACGGAATTGTCCGGCGTCCTGGTCAGGGACATGAATGCCGGCCTGCAGCAGGAATTGCAGGGCACTGTGCTGCTGTTCTACGGATTGTACCTGACCGTATGCAATGACCTGGGATTCTTTCCCCAGCTGGCATCGGAAGAGGTTTCTTCGTTCAAAGTGACGTCCGATGGCCTGAAACCGGGGGAAATGGATTCCACGCGCCTGTTGCCTGCGAAGGATCAGGCGCTCAGCCCTGAGGAACGCGCTGCATGGATTGCAGCATTCAACCAGGCACGCTCCTGGCTGCAGGGCCTCAAGGATCAGAAGTTTCTGGCTGAGGATGTGCGTGTGATTGTGCCTGTGCTGACTAACAGTGATTCTTCCAAAATCCGGAATTGGGCGATTCTGGGCACCAGGCTTTTGAAAATCAAGGCTTACTACGCTCGACCACCAAGGGTAAACCATAAAATTGGACACGAAAATGGGAATGAGGCTCTGGAAAAGGATTTCAATGAATCCAGAGGCAGGTATGCATTGGGGATCAGTGAATGGCAGCCAAAGGACTACGTAATCCCGGTCGAGGTGTTCGCTGAGGTGACCATGGGGCCTGAACCGCTGACCAGGGAGCAGTTCCGTACCATCTGCGACCGGTATCGCACTAAGGATGAAATCGTGGCCGCCTTGAGCGGAAGAATGGTCATACCATTCCGCTGGATCGTGTATCCAGCTTTTCTGCTGGCATTGCCGGGGATCGTATTCTGGTGGTGGAGGAGAAGAAAGAGTCTGTGAGAAGGAAAAATGTCTCAGACCCGCACATGGCGCACAATGATCACCACAGTCTCAATCTGAGACCCTGAGTCTCATTTTGAGACTGACCGTAACGCTTGATCAGTGATTTTTCGCTCAACAGCGCGATTGCGCGTTTGGCACGGGGATTGTTAATGTACAGGTGTGGACCGCGAACAATCCAACAAACACCGCCGCAGCATCCGATTGCCATGTTACGATTACGCAGCAGGCGGTGCATATTTTGTCACGGTATGTACCAAGGGCAGAGAATGTCTGCTCGGGGAAATTACAGATGGGGAAATGAAAATCAACCATTTCGGGGAAATCGTTACAGGCGAATTGTTGCGCACTGCAAAGATTCGTCCCAATGTTTCGATTGACGAATATGTTGTGATGCCGAACCATTTTCATGCGATAATTGTCATCGATACATCATGTAGGGGCACGTTGCAACGTGCCCCTACGATGGAATCGTTCGGCAAACCGACAACGAATTCCATACCGACAATCGTCCGTTTAATCAAATCCATAACCACCAAACGCATCAATCTGACGCGTGGCATGCCTGCAGCCCCCGTCTGGCAGCGTGGTTATTTCGACCGCATCATCCGCGATGCCCTGGAATTGGAACGCATCAGGCAATACATCGCAGAAAATCCCGGGCAATAGGTTCGGAACGAAGAGCATCGTGTTTCAGCAGCCGGATGAGGAAAAGCGTAAAATAGGATTCAGGGAGCAGACGAAAAGGCAGGTTTAATTATACCTGCGGCAGGGGGCTCAACATTCCCGTGTCGAAATCGCAAACGAATGCGTTTATCCGGTTATGATTATTCCAGCAATGGCGCGTATTTTGTGACAATCTGCGTA
>JAQTRI010000143.1 GCA_028711905.1 Candidatus Wallbacteria bacterium
CCGATCGCCCGGCTCTCAAAGAGATCTTCGGAAAGTTCCGCAGCAAAGAAGCTCGAAACCTGGCGATTTACAAGGCTCATGTCCAGCACGGCTATCTGCTGAAAGAGATCGCCCAATTTCTTGGGACACATTATTCAACAGTTAGTAAAGCTTTCCTGAAATCCGCACTGACACAGCGATTGCGCGCAAGAATTACTAATTTCAAGCCCTGACCCCAATTCCACCTCCGACAGGTCTCAATATTGCAAACTGCAACTGCTCAGGCATGGTATGTCTGGTCAATTCCAGAAATGATGCATTGTGCACAACAGCTCCGGGAACAGCCGACAAGTCACTGACTCCCGCAATGGGAAAAACCGCATCTGCAGTTCTGAAGTGCATGGGAAAAACGATTTTTGCGCCAAGACCCTTCCCGGCTGCCAGGGCTTCCATGGCATCCAGTGTATATGTCCCGCCTGCCGGAGCAAACACAATATCCGCGGAGCGGACTTCTTCAGGCACATCGTGGCCAAGGTCTCCAAGATGCACCAGAGTCAGGCCATCCATCTGCAGACAGAAAATGATGTTCCGTCCGCGCAGTTCTCCGTTCTCTTTATCGTGAAAAGAGGGAATCCCTGTGATGTCCAGCCCATGAGAACGGTGCTGTCCCGGCTTTCTTATCACCTGACAGGGCTTGCGAACACCCTCTGTCCAGTTGTGATCAAAATGCCCGTGCGAAACAAGCACTGTTTCCGCGGTGATATCCAGCCTGCCGTATCCGATCGTCGGAGGGAAAGGGTCGTACACCACAGTTCTGCCGCGTGAATCTGAAAGCAGGAAACAGGAATGACCAAAATAGCGGATTTTCATTGATCTCTACCTCTGCTTTCAGTTTACAAACAATTTCTCCAGAGCACAAAAAAGGACCCCGGAGGGTCCTTTCCAAGACTGAGTTTGATCATCGTTCTATAGAGACGCAATGCATTGCATCTCTACACGGATCAATCAATTTCATCCATCTGATCAGCGTCCAGGACCGAGTCCACAAGATAATCCTGCCATTTCGCAGATTTATCGATCAGGTACTGCTTGAGATCATCCACCAGCAGAGTATCCAGATACTGCCTGATGATCACAAAAGATTTCTGATTGTAATAATCGGCGAATTTCTTAAGTTCCTGCAGGTCACCCTTTTCAAAGGCTGCCTGGATTCCGTCCAGAATGGGTTTGACCTGGGATTTCAGTGCTTCAATCCCTTTATCCAGCGCGGCCTGATCGATTTTATGGCTCATGAAACCCAGAATCAGGATCTGCATCTCATCTACAGCTTCGCTCAGTCCCTTTTCGTGCTGGTACACCGCCGTCTGTCCCTTAAACGAGCTCTTCCCTTTCTGGGGGTTGAGTTCTCTGGCCTCGAAGTTCAAACCATAGGCCTTTTCGACATCGACCTTTTCCAGAAATTCCTGCACACTCTTGAATCCGAGGGCCTTGCTCAGCCTGACCTTGCAATCGAGCGAGGCTTCTTCTTTGCTGAACTTCCAGTAGCTTTCGACCTGTCCCGGAGGTTCTTTGCCCGGCTCTGTGCTCGGATCAAACAGTACAGAAGAATCGGCAAGCACTGCTGTGCATCTCCAGAAAGTGCCTTGTGGCGCGTTACCAGCTAAAAGGGAAGTGCTGACTAAAAAAACCAGGAGAAGGGAAAACAGCTTGAATTTACTCATAGATCCTCCTGCTCGATACTCGTTACTAATTTAATTGTAACATGCATTGCCGGACTTGTCAATGTATTCCACGCGGTTTAACCCGAACCTGCTGTTGATTTATTGTCCGCGATTGGATACATTGGAACCGCTGTGCAGGCAATGGACACTCCCCAGTCGGGGATGGGAGGACACAATGATCGATTACCGAGACAGCGGCGTTCGTTCCAGTAAGAACGACCAGCCCATCCTGCGCATGAAAGACCTGATCAGCCGCACTTTCAACACCAATGTTGTCGGTGGCATCGGAGGATTCTCAGCCGTTTACCGGGTTCCCGGCACAGACAGGCTGTTATCCGCAGGTATCGATGGGGTCGGCACCAAACTGCGCTTAGCCTTTGCCTTAAAGCGCTATGACACTGTCGGTATCGACTGCGTAGCCATGAATGTCAACGATGTGCTGACTTCCGGACTGACACCGCATTTTTTTCTCGATTATTTCGCATGCGGCCGCCTGGATGAACCTGTTTTTCACTCAGTGATCACCGGACTTTCAGCAGGGTGCCTCGATGCGGGCTGTGCCCTGATCGGCGGAGAAACCGCGGAAATGCCGGGCTGCTATCCTGAGGACGAATTCGATCTGGCAGGATGCGCGGTCGGAATCGGCACTGAGCAGGACCTCCTGAAACCCGAGTCCATCGAAGCCGGAGACTGCATCATCGGTCTTCCTTCAACCGGTGTTCACTCGAACGGTTTTTCTCTTGTGCGCAAAATCATTGAAACAGCCGGTCATTCCCTTGATATGCCCATGAACGGTTCCACTCTTGGCGAAGTGCTGCTCACGCCCACCAGGATTTATGTCAAAGAAATATTGAATGCCCGCAAAGAATGCCGGATCAAGGCTCTGGTCCATGTGACAGGCGGTGGTTTTCCCGAAAACATCCCCCGCGCCCTTCCTGCGGGACTGGGCTCTGAAATTCGACACACCTGGGACACTCCCGAAATTTTCCGTTTCCTGCAGAAGCAGGGATCTATCAGCAATTCTGAAATGTACCGTGTGTTCAACATGGGCATCGGCATGCTGGCATTCGTTGCTTCCGGCGAAAAAAAGCGCCTGCTGAGCCTGCTTCCCGGAAGTGTCGAAGTCGGCACAGTGATTCCTGGTTCAGGGGTTGAGATATGCTGAAATTAGCTGTGCTGGCGTCAGGCCGGGGCAGCAATTTCAAAGCCCTGGCAGATGCGTCACGCAGAGAGAATTCCGGATTCGAGATCGCGCTTCTGGTGTCTGACCATTCTGACGCCGGTGCGCTGGATATTGCGGAGCAGCTTTCGATCCCGCATCTTCATCTTGATCCTGAACACTTTGCTTCGCGCAGGGAATTTGAAACAGAACTCGTTTCACATTTTTCTCATGCCGGAATCGGTCTTATCGCTTTAGCCGGTTACATGAGACTGGCCGGAAAAACCCTCTTGCGCGCTTTTCCGGGCCGGATCATCAATATCCATCCGTCACTGCTGCCGTCATTTCCCGGTCTGGAGGCCCAGAAACAGGCCCTGAACTATGGAGTCAGAGTTTCCGGCTGCACTGTTCATTTTGTGGACAGCGGCATGGACACAGGTCCGATCATTTTGCAACGCAGCGTCCCTGTGCTTTGCAGTGACACTGTTTCTTCTCTTTCCGAGCGTATTCTGGTTGAAGAGCACCGTGCATATCCGGAAGCGGTTTCCCTGATAGCATCAGGAAGGGTCGGACTCAACGGCCGCACAGTCATGATTCAGAAAGAAGGTTTGAAATGAATGAACCGGTAAAAATACGGCGGGCCCTTATTTCAGTCTGGGCAAAAGAAGGGCTGGAGGTTCTTCTGGCCCACCTCGACCAGTTCGGCGTTGAATTCGTGTCCAGTTCCGGCACCGCGGACTTCATTGAACAACAAGGGTACAAAGTAATCCGGGTCGAGGATCTGACAGGTTTTCCGGAAATGCTCGGCGGCAGGGTAAAAACCCTGCACCCGGCCGTTCATGCCGGTATTTTAGCTCCAAGGACCCAGGAAGGGCTTTCGGAACTTTCTCAGAACCATATTGTTCCAATTGACCTTGTTGTCGTTAATCTCTACCCTTTTCTCGATCAGATGGGCTCACTCACTGATGATCTGAAACTGGTGGAATACATCGATATCGGCGGGCCAACCCTGTTGCGTGCAGCGGCCAAAAATTATCGCTTCGTCACCCCTGTTCCGTCTCCTGATTTTTACCAGGACCTGATCCAGGAACTCATGGACGGAAATGGCATGATCAGTTCAGATTTCCGCAGGCGCATGATGGTTGAGACCTTCAGCCTGACCGCCTCCTATGATGCCGCTATCGCTGGTCGTTTTCAGCCCTTTGATCAGTCCTTCCCGCAACGGATGCTGATCTCAGCAGACCTTGTTCAGACGCTCCGCTATGGCGAGAATCCACACCAGAAATCCGCGCTTTACAGCACCTCCAGCTCCGGGCTGCCGTCATTCCGCTGCCTCCAGGGCAAAGAGCTCTCCTACAACAACTTTCTGGATCTGGAAGCAGGAACACGCCTGTTAAAAACCTTCAGGAATGAGCCCGAATGCTTCACCACAGTACTCAAGCACAGTAATCCGTGCGGTTTAGCCCTGGCAACAGAACCTGCCGAAGCCTGGAAACAGGCCTATGCCGGCGACCCGGTCTCCGCCTTCGGCGGGGTTGTCATCACCAGCCGCCCGGTTGATGGAGAAACCGCAGCCCTGATGTCTGAGGTTTTCCTGGAAATCATCATGGCTCCATCGTTTGAGCGTAAAGCCCTGGAGATTTTTTCCAAAAAAAAGAACCTGCGCCTGTTGACTTATCACCCGGACAACTTAGAATGTGGCGGGTCTGAATTCCGCAGCATCAACGGCGGTCTGCTTGTGCAGGATGAGGATGACTCCTTTGCCATGGAATTCCGCAGCGTAACCGGCAAAGCGGCGTCTCCGACAGACATCCATGCCCTTTCCTTCGCGCACCGCACAGTTAAACACCTTAAATCCAACGCCATCTGCGTGGTCAGGGACAATATGATGATCGGAGCCGGTTGCGGATGCGTCTCCCGCGTGGATGCCGCTAAACTGGCCCTGGAAAAAGCCGGAGAAAAGGCCAGCGGCGCATACCTCGCTTCTGACGCTTTTTTCCCGTTCCCGGACTGCATTGAACTGGCTGCTGCGGCCGGCATCAGGGCTGTAGTGGAGCCAGGAGGCTCCTTGCGCGATAAGGAAGTGATCGAAAGGGCGGACAGCCTCGGTCTGATCATGGTATTCAGCGGTGAAAGACATTTCTGGCATTAGACAAGGAGAAACTACAATGCTCAAGGAACTCAGCGGTTTTCTCAAGTCTCGCAGGCCCGACATCCCTGTACCCCCTTTCTGGTACAGTTTAGCGGAAATGTCCTCGGATAAGCCTTCTTACGAGCTGCTGCACACTCTGGTAGAAGGCATTTGCGCGCAGCCGGGAAACAAACGCCTCCCTGACCGCCTGGAACTAAATCTGCTCCAGATTTTCCTGCAGCATTTCACATCCTACCGCGGTGTCCCGGGGACCCTTCTGAAAACCATCTGCCTGCTGCCCATGTTCGCCTCCTGTGGATTCAATTCGCTCATGCTTCTCCCCCATTTCCTGAGAAGCGAGAAGTTCCGCAAAGGTACAAGAGGGTCCCCCTATTCCGTGAAAGACTACTACACTGTCGACCCGATCCTGAACGAACTGTCGGATTTCCCCACTTCCACCCTGTTCGAGGCTTTTATCGAGGCCGCCCATAAGCTCGGGATCAGCGTTTTTCTGGATATGGTTCCGCGCACCGCAGCCAGAGACTCACTGTGGATTCTGGAAAATCCCGACTGGTTTTACTGGATCAGGCCCGAGCACGCGGCCCGCTTAGTCAGTCTGCTGCAAGCCCCTCTTCCTGGGCTTCCTACCCCGGCATCCCCCAACCGCAAGGACGGCATGGAAATGATTCGCCGTCTGCCTGTTGACGAAATCGCGGCGTTTTTCCACAAGTCTCCAAAGCACTCCGCTCCAGACCGCTGGGAAAACTTCGTGTCTCAGAACCGCAAGAACCCGGACTTTCTCGATGAACTGGTCAAGACTTTCGGTCTGATCACTCCGCCCTGCACTTCAGACTGCGCCAATGACTCGCAGCCGGCCTGGTCTGATGTGACTCCCTTGCGTCTATATGAAGATTATGACCCGGCTTTCTATGAAATCTGCGGTCGGACTTTTCTGGAGAAAAACGCCCCGTTTTTTATCCAGCCTGTTCTGAAAGCCTCGGTTTTCATGGGCTCTTCTCCATTCGTTCCATTATGGGACAAAATCGCCGGCGTCTGCCGTCATTATGCGGAAAAATACCACCTCGACGGCGTGCGCGGAGACATGTTCCACGCCCTCCCGGCCGAACTGGTAGCGCGCATTAAGGCCTCTGTTCCTGAAGACTTTGTGCTGATCATGGAAAACCTGTTCAACGATGAGGGCGAAGCCCTGTCTGTCAGGCACGGCTTCCATTTTTACACAGGCAATCTCTTCATGGTGGCGGAAGAAGGCCGCGACAGCATGGACTTCATGCTCCGGCAGATAACCGGGTACAAAACCAGGATCGTAGCTATGCCGGTATTGGGAGATTCACCGCCGCTGTTCTCCAGGCCCAGAAACAAAGCTCTGCTTCAGATCGCCATTTCAGCTTTTATTCCCAATTCCGCCTTTGGACTCACAGCAGACACACTTCTGGAGAATGACCTGCCCCTCAATCTCGGGCTCGGATTTACAGAGCAGGATCAGGAGCGCTTCCTCGCGGATATGGAAAAAAAGCAGCGCAGCTTAGCTTACTTCAATAATGATTATCTAAATGACTGCTGGGATTCCATGTCAGAGCAAAAACTGGAATTCACACGCAGGATCAACGCGCTCCGCCAAGATCTGCTGGGCGGAAAAGACTGGCGACTGGCCTCATCAACGGTTTCAGGCTCCAGCCTGCTGGATTTTACTCTCAAGTGCAGGAAAAAGCGCCTGCGCGTAATAGCTAATTTTTCAGACACCGAATCAGTTCAGGTAACTGTGGATGAAAAAAAGGCGGTCCCGGTTCTTTCCTGCACAGGCAAAGAAGGAGAAATGACTCTCGGACCTTACGGCATGGTTCTTGAGCCCTGACCGAATACCCTGAGGACTTGTGCGATTTATCTGACCCCTGCCGCATTAAACCCAGCGGCCTTCCATGCCTCGATGCCGCCCGTCAGGTAATATCCTGCCGCGAATCCGAGTTTTTCCAGTAAAGCCATTGCGTCTTTTGCCAGAGCATCCTTGCGGTCATAAACCAGAAAAATCTGCTGCCTGTCAAGCTTCTGCAGCTGTTCCTCAAAATCTGGGGCGTAATAATCCATGTGCTGCGCTGATCCTATGTGAAATTCCAGGAATTCAGAATCGCTCCTCAGGTCCAGCAGCCGGATCTCGGATGTACCTGATTTACCCGAGGCAACAATGTCAGCGGCCTCCTCAACAGCCAGGCCTCTGAATGGTTGAACAACCCCGAAAAATCTCTTCCTTTCAGGTTTCAGCTGCAGCACTCCCTTGATCACAGCTCCACCCTCCCTGATCTCGAACATCCGGGATTCCCCGGGAAGGAGTATCATGTCATGCTTGTCGTTGAAAACCGTGCGCACCTTATTTTTTTCCCTGATCTTCCAGATAACCAGCGTAGCGCTTACCACCCGGCCTCTTTCGACAGCTTCGATATCAAACAGATAATTGTTTTCCCCGTCCCTGACCTGCAGGTTGCCCTTTTCCCCGGAACGGACAATAAAACCCTTGTCCGCAATAACGCGGTTCGCTTCGGACAGTTCCAGCCTGAACGGGAACTGTCCTGGAAAATCGCCGGAGGCCATTTCCTGGTCCCAGACCCCGGAACAGTCGGCACAGGAAAATCTGGCAGACAGTTCCAGTTCAAAGATTTCTCTGTTGCTTTCCCAGAACGGGAGAATCCGGGTTTCCCCGCGATGCATGATCAGCGCTTCCGCAATGCGGGCAGAAGGCTTTTCCATCTCAAAACTGATTTCAACTGCTATCAGCTTTTTAGCGGCATCTACATTTTCCACACTGCCGCGGACAACTGTCTTGGCCGCGGGAGTTCCATCCATTCCTTTGGTCAAATGTTCCGCGCTGCCGCCCGAAACAGTTGACAGCTGGGTGCGATAAATCTGAGTCGTTTCCTGCTTGATCAAGTCGTATTTCTTTAAAACCACATCAAAAACGAGCTGATCGTGGCTGATGCGCGGTTTTTTGTCCTCTGCCAAGGCAGATATTGTCAGCAGCAGCAAAATCAGGCAGGTCAGAATTTTCATGCGCTCCTCCTATTGCTGAAATCAACGAAAAAATTCCTGTTTCCCAAAAAAAATAATACCACAGTCACTGCGGGTAAGGTATTGATAAATCCCTCTGCTTGGGTTAAACTACTTTTCTATGAAGTTCCGTCTGAGTTGTATTCCATTGCTGTTGTTATGTCTTTCGTTGCATTCGCTGCACTCGCTGCACGCGGACGATTTTATCTCCATTGATGAGATTCAGCCGGGAATGGACGGGATCGGGAAAACCGTGTTTGAAGGCTCTAAGGTCCAGAGTTTTCCCGTTAAAATCCTCGGCATTCTGAAAAACAATAAATTCTCAGATAAACTGGTGATCAATGGCGAATCCATTTTAGTCAAAGCATCAGGCC
>JAQTRI010000144.1 GCA_028711905.1 Candidatus Wallbacteria bacterium
CATGGTAATGACTTCAGAAAAATTGACACCCTTCTGCACCAGATCACGGGCATTGTTGTTCCATACATCTGTTCCGTGCGTCAATCCGCAAATCTTGTCAATGTCGCCAAAATTGCGCACCCGGGCTTCTGTCAGCACCTGCCTGACGAAATGCGTGCCAAACTCAGGCACTCCGAGGGTTTTCACCTCTTGGAACATTCTGATGGTTTCAGGATCATCGAGCGGAATGTCACAAGCCTTGATGCCTGTTGTCTCTTCCAGCAGCTTAATGATCGTGGGATTGTCGTGCCCCAGAAGATCCAGCTTGACCAATTGTTTGTCCATCACATGATAGTCGAAGTGGGTTGTAACCACTTCCTTGCTGCGGTCATCTGCCGGATGCTGGACGGGGCATATATCGCAGATATCCATCCCTTCAGGGATAACGATAATCCCTCCCGGATGCTGCCCTGTCGTGCGCTTGACACCTACCGACTCGCTGATCAGCCTGCGGATCTCCGACTTCCGCTTAACCAGGTTGTTTTCCTTCAGATACTTTTCAACGCAGGCGCGCACAGCCTTGTCTTGAAAAGTGGCGATCGTGCCGGCCTTGAAACTGTGTGCTGATCCGAAAATGCTTTCAGCGTAGCGATGGACCTCTGTCTGAATCTCGCCGGAAAAATTGAGATCTATGTCAGGCACCTTTTCACCCTCGAACCCGAGAAACACTTCGAACGGGATATTGAAGCCGTCCTTCTTCATGGCAGTTCCGCAGGAAGGGCACGATTTTGCAGGAAGGTCGGCTCCACATTCATAGGCACCTTCTGAGATGAACTCACTCATCCGGCAGTTTGGGCACAGATAGTGCGGAGGCAGCGGGTTGACTTCAGTAATACTGGCCATAGTAGCCACCAGCGATGATCCTACTGACCCTCTCGATCCGACAAGATACCCCTTGTTAAGAGAAAAATTGACAATCTTGTGGGCTATGAAATAAAGATCAGCGAAGCCGTGTTTCGTGATCGGAGACATCTCCCGTTCCAAGCGGGCGGAAACGATTTCCGGCAAAGGATCACCGTAAACGCTTGTGGCCTTCTGGTAAACTATCCTGCGCAGGTCAGTCTCGGCATTTTCAATCTTGGGCGGGAAAAATCCTTTGGGAATCGGAGGGACATCTTCGACCCTGCCCGCAATCAGAGCCGGGTTAGTGACTACGACTTCATAAGCGGCGTCTTTTCCGAGATAAGAAAATTCATCGAGCATCTCGTCTGTCGTGCGGAAAAAAAGATCTGCTTGAGAGTCTGATTCCTCATACCCCTGTGTGTACTGGATGATTTCCCTGTTGATGGCGTCATGGGGATGCACGAAATGCACATCCCCTGTCGCTACGCAAAGCCTGCCGGTTTCCCGCGCCAGCTCGTATATAAATCGATTCATCTCCTCCAGACCATCTTCCGCAGAAAGCAATTCCTTGCGGACCAGAAAGGAATTGTTTGAGCGGGGCATGATTTCGAAAAAGTCATAGAGCCCTGCGATACGAACGAATTCTTCTTTTCTGTTCCGGTCACGAAGATATTGCTGGATAATCTCCCCGGCACCACAGGCACTGCCAAGCAGAAGCCCTTCGCGGTACTTCATCAAATGGCTGCGCCTGATCCGGGGCTTTTTATAAAAATCCTCAAGGTGTGAAATGGATACCAGCCGGTACAAGTTTTTCAGCCCTTCTCTGTTACGGACCAGAATTGTGATGTGATAGGGCCGCACTTTGGTTTTGTCATAGGGAGCGATCACATCGTCCACCAGATAACCTTCCATGCCCAGAATGGGGTGCAGTCCCATTTCTTTAGCCAGTCGGTAAAACTCCGGAAAACCTTGAACAACTCCGTGATCGGTCAGTGCCAGAGCCTGATGCCCAAATTCTTTTGCGGTCTGCACAATTTCCTCGATATCGCCAAGGCCGTCCATAGCGCTCATTTTGCTGTGCAGATGCAGTTCAATGCGCTTGACCGGTGCATAATCCTCGCGTTTGACCGGATCAGCTTTTCCGATTCTTACAGCCTGAACCACAATTTCCTGCTCAAACCGATCGAACTCCACCCGGCCATGCACTTCAATCCAGTTTCCAGTCTTGAATTCCTCGCTCTCTTTTTTGAAGGTTTTAACACAGATCGTGTCGGTAAGATCAAAGACATCATACTTGATAAAGGTCTTGCCGCTTTTGGTTTCAACGGTTTCCATGCCACAGATCTCCCCGCTGAAAACTGCAGACTGTCCCTCCATGTCGGAAAGATCAGCGATGGCAACTGAATTTTTTCTCTTTTTCCTCTGTCCCGGTTTTGCCTGAAGATGATCACGAGAAGAGAATTTCCGTTCCTTGCCATGCTCCATGACGGCGGGATCTGCCGCTGAAACCGGTGTGTCATCCACATGATTCGCACGACCGATCCTGGTGATAAATTTCAGATCGATCTCCTCGCAATCAGGCAGGAATTTCATCAAAGATTGTTTCAGGTGAATCTCAGTTTCCGGTGAGACATCGCGCAAGGCCTTTAAGATAAATGTCATGGCCCGTCTGACAGGATCGACCTCGACTGATTCTAAGCGGCATTCCCGCAGGTTTTCCCTGTCCTGGATCGTTATATCAGAAACTTCAACAGCTTTACCGAAAAGGTCCTGCCCTTCCGGACGCAAATGATAAACAGGCATTTGTTCCCCTCTATATCCCGGCGATCAATTTTGTTTCCGGTGTAACCCCGGATTCAGCCGCAGCCTAAGCGGATCAGCCGATCCGTTCTAATGGCGCGTACTTTAAAAGCAGCTTTTTTTCGCCTTCATTGTCGAAGTCGATTGTCACCATGGCCTCTTCATCACGGCCTTCGATGTTGCGTACTGTCCCGCGACCCCACATTCGGTGTGACACAAGGTCCCCGATATCGATAGTGTTTTTCATGCGGGCTGACTGGCGCCTTTCCTTGGCATCAGGCTTGGAGTCCTTATCCCCTCTGGCCTGCAACTCATCAATTTCCAGAAATTCCTGAATCCCGTCAAGCAGCGTGGACTGCCTGCCGCTGCTCGATTCTCCAGGCAATCTGCGATACACAGCCCAGCTGATAAAAATCTTTTCCCTGCCACAGGAAAAAGCCCGCCTGAACAGGTCCATCTCGCGTTTCAACGGGTTGTTGCCATAGGGAGCAATACCATCTTCCATCCCGGGAAGGAAAAGAACGGGAAACTCCAACTGGTGAAGGAGCTCATAGTCTACAAGAAGTATGGAGTTTTCTTTCTGCAGATCATCAAGAGGAGATCTCAAAGCGAGGTAATCAAGGAGTTCTGAAAGTTCGTGCCGCCAGGGATGCTCGAAAAAAGTCGATATTTTTTCTTCAAAGGCTTTGACATTGGCGATAGCCTCGAATGATTTGTTGCTGTTGACCTTGGAAATTTCCAGTATAATCCCGCTTTTCTCCATCACTTGAGGGATCAGATCATTCAGGGAAACGCTCTTGCTGAGAGCGATCAACTCTGAAATCAGGTCCCTGAACCCTTCCACCTGTTTCACGAAACGCAGTGGGAAATCATCTTCTGTCAGAACTCCCTGGAGAGCCTGATAAAATGTCTCTCCCTTGCGTTTCTGTCTTGTATGAATCAACTCGATAGTTCGTTCGCCGATTCCGCGTCTCGGCACATTGATTATGCGTTTGAGGCTCAGGTCATCACCAGTGTTTACCAGAAGCCTCAGGTATGAAATCATATCGCGGATTTCCTTGCATGAAAAAAAGTTGTTCGTAGTAATGATGCGGTGTGGAATTCCCCGTTTGGTGAATTGCTCAATAAAGACATCAGCCTGGCTGGGAAGACGATAGCAGATTCCGAAATCGGCGTAAGCGCGCCCCTCATTGAAAATAATGGATTGCACTTTTTCGATGACGAAATTGACCTCATCGTGTTCATCGCGGGCTTTGAAGAGAAAAACCGCGTGTTCCCTTTTTTTCGGTTCGGTAGTCGATTCCATCGTGGAATTACCGAGATGGTTAAGCATAGAAACAATCCCCGGGCTGCTGCGATGATTAAGCTTGAGAGAAGCCCTCGGAAGATCAGAAAAATCAGCGTCCAGCATTTTAGTAACGCTGAAATCGGCACCGCCTCCAGCTGGAGATGAATTATGAAGAAGTATTCCTCCAACAATGAAATTGGCGTATTCCGGCAGGTGCAGATCAAAAACCTCCCCATCGTAGTCTTCCCACTCGATCGACTCGATTATGTCTTCTGCCAGCCGATCCCCTTCCTGCACGGGCATCCACATACCCACACGCAGATGACTTGCGGGCTGAAACTGGAACGGGGATTTGTCCGTGGCTTTGATCAGCTTGGATGTCCGGATACTTTCAATGTTGCTCAGTGTATGAAGAAACTCCAGTGCTTCTTCCACGCTGTCTTTCTGGGTCTGAACATACCACCCCTCGCCATGCTTGGCCCCTGTATCAGTGCGCTGGCAGTCGAGGTCTGCATTGATTCTGATCAGGTGTCTATGCTTTCCCTGGCTGAAATCTCCCCCGAAAAACATCAATTTCAGCGATTTTTCATCGTCCTGAAGTGCGTAATGAGGGTATTCCTCATCCAGATAAAATTCACGCATCAGTCTGTCGGTTTTCTGTTCGATTTCAAGGGTTTTACACAACCTCTTCTTATCCTGCACGATCATGTTCTTTTCAAGACAGAAAAGGGGAATCCCGAAACTGGCGGCAATGTACTGCAAATGGAAAACCGCCTTCGGACGCTCCTTGAATCCGGCCAGCACCCAAACTCTTGTGTGCGATTTTCTTCTCTTAGTCTTTTCCGGCTTGGCAAAATCGTCTTCAAGCAGAGAAAGCCAGCTGCCGTTGGCGTCCTTCAGCAAAGCCACCTGATAATAATTTTCCCCATTGTTGGGCCGCGCAAACATCAGGTGATTAGGAGTGACCTGGATCATGTTTCCTTTGCGCATAGTGACATTTAGCACAGGGCCCTGATACTGATTTTTACTTACTTCAGCCACTTTTCCGGTCCCGATTTCGCCATATCCCACTGCACATTTAACATTTTCCCCACGCTTGAGATCCTCAATCGGCTTGCTTTTTCGGCTGGTGCTGACCAGAGCACCGGGTAGAACACAGTGATCACCGTTCAGAGTGATCCAGATTTTCTTTCCCCGGGCAACAGCACTGAAAAAAGCGTATTCAGCGTGGGTAAAAAACTCGATTCCGTCTCCGACTAAGTGCTCATAGATGCTGAAGCACTTCGTCAATTCGCCGGAAAGCTCGTGCACAGCACGATCTATCATCAACGCAGGGACCATGATGCTTCTGTCGGTAAGACCCTTCTCAAGGCTGGAGCGGAAACTCTCAAAGACCTTTATGTCTTTGGGAGATTTACTACGGGAGCTCCTGTAATAGTCGAACCACTCGACTAAAAGACTCTTGCGGTCACACACCTCATCAAAGGTGAACTGGTCAAGATATTCCTCCATGTCACGCCTGGAGAAAACACAAAACTGTTGATTTTTCTTGTATGAACGGTAAAAAGTCAGAGCCAGGGAGGATACAGTACCGATAGTCAGTTTCTCACGGCTTGACCCGATGAAAATCTCAAGTTCCTCGCGGATAAATCTGGCAGTATAAAGGTCTTCAACCAGCACCAGGATGTTCTCAGGCTTGACTTTCAGGTTTTCCACCAGATGAACGATCCTGTAGATCAAGCACTTGGTTTTGCCTGTGCCACCACCAGCAGAAATTACAGCCTGATCCAAAAGGACGCTGTCTTTTTGCTCCTGAGCCAGAAAATCCAGAAAATTATACATAAGGTAAGGAATGCTCCCGGTCAGCTGGGTAAAAAAATAATTTACCTTACGCACCAGATCAAGTCAACATTCCTCCACATCAGGTATGGATTTTCAGATGATGATTAATCTTCAATGTTTTTTTCCGATACATGATCTATCACAATTTATTATTCCAGGAGGAAAGCGTGGCATCCGCCAATGAAAAAAGCAATCACACCCTGATCGACACACTTATGAAAAACATGCTTGGTGAGAAAAGAAAGAAGTGTCCAAAATGCGGAAAAGGCGCAATGCCTCACTGGCAGTTCTGCCCAGAGGACGGAGAACCACTTTGATTTTCATTCCAGCCCCCCCGGGATGTCTGGAATCATGACTGTCAGGCTGTCAGTTCTCGCTCCTGCCGGAGCAGTCCATGATTTCAACTCTGATCAGATCATTATCGGAAAGTCTGCGGATTGTGATCTGGTGCTCCAATGCTCCGGTGTTTCTAAAAAACACGCCTGCCTTTTCCGTGACGAAACCGGCTTTTTGATCCGGGACATGGAAAGCACTACCGGAACCAGAGTCAACAAGAAGGACATCCGCGGGTTGTCAGCCAGGCTGGAACATGATGACCTGATCGAGATCGGCGAAGCTACTCTGCGGTTTGAATCCAGTCAGGGCGCGTCCCCTGTGACTGTATCCGGATCAGAATCCAGAACTGGTGCCCAAAAGTTTCTTTGCTTACTGGCTGAAATGCCTCCGGACGCGCTGATGGTTGAGATACTTACACACTTTCAAACCGTGATGGGAGTAGATAATGCGGTAATTCTCGTCAAAAGCCTGTATTCAGAAGAGTTGTTTCCTTTTTTTAACCTGCAGGGGCGGATCAGAACACATGTGCTGCCGGCCCTCAGAATTTCGAAAACGCTTTCGTACAAGTCCTTTAACGAAGCAACCCCGCTGCTTTTGACCAATGCTCAGCGCAACAAAGAGTTTTCCACCACTTCGAGCATTGTGTCTTTCAACATCTGTTCAGTACTGATCTTTCCGCTGGTTCTCAATAAAAATACCCTTGGAGTGCTTTACCTCAGCTCAGTATCAACCCGCCTCAGCAAAGCCGACCTGATCATGGTTGAGAATCTGGCCCCGGTTATATCACTGCTATCTATGAACCTCATGTTGCGTAATGATGAGAAAGAAGAAAAAAAAGAAACCCCTGATTTCGATAATGTCGTCCAAATCAAAAGCATCATCGATAAAATTCAGCAGAGCGACAGGGAAAAAGTGAGATGGCACATCCCCATGCGCAAAGAAACTCAGGTCAAAAGCGGTCAGATCATTGGTGAGTTTTCCGCCTCTGACCTTCTATCCCTGCAACAGTTCCATCATTCATCGCTATTTTTCGATATGCTCAAAAAAGTGGTAGTGGCCCGCAGTAACGGCCTGGCAATGCCAACTGACGAGAGTGTCGTTTTCAAGAAGTTTTTTCAGTACAAGGGAGACATTGATAAAAAAATGGGACCGATCAATTTCGACGGGCAGATCCAGGTTCTAGGAGAAATCGACAGCACCCATGCCATTCAGTGCCTTTATGATCTTGAAGTTTCGGGTAAGGTCAGGCACTCGAATCTGACATCCCTGCTCGGTGGAATATCAGTCAAGAGCTATGTGCTTGGCGAAGGTAAAAATGTGGTCAAAGCGCTCGGGAATATCGCTATTTCGTCTCCTTACAACACCTATCTGAAAACATTCAGCAATGTTATTGTGGACACTAATCTTCTCGGCACAGTGATCAACGCCTCGCAGACAGTACTCATCGACTGCAAGGGTCGCTTTGAGGATAACATCATCTCTGCGGGTCAGAAGATACACATCAAAAAAATCCCTTCAAGGGAAAACTACGGCTATCTGGAGCTCAAGATCAACAGCAGCGAATCTTTAGCTGAAGTCATCAGGGAGCGTAACACAGCTGCTCTAGAATACTCCAGAATTTCGGACCTTTTGAATCGTAACAGACCACTGTATGATCAGATTATCGGGAACCCGAAAGTTTTGGACCATGTCAGACAAAGCCGCCACGAAGCTCTGACCGGGGAGGTAAAAAAATTTCTCAAGCTCCAGAGAGAAGAAACTTTTCTGCGTGAAAAAATCCTGATTATTTCTGATATCATCCGTTCCTTCAAAACCTTCAAGCCGGAAATAATAGTCGAGGACAAGCTTCCTCCAGGAACAACTGTTTTTATCAACGGAGCCTGCTTAGAACTCGAGTCTCTTTGCACTCGCACAGTTTTCCGGGAAGAAAATGGACAAGTGGTCCAATTCAAACTTTGAAACCGGATGAAACTACCTTTGACTTTGAAGTGTGAAATCAGACGCTGACATGAACAACTTATGATATAGATCCGTTTTCCCGCATGAAATCTCTGATCAAATGCATCAGAAACAAACCCACAATAATAAAAAGAATGACC
>JAQTRI010000145.1 GCA_028711905.1 Candidatus Wallbacteria bacterium
TGGAACAATGATTTTCGCAAGCTGCTTTGCGGTTTGCCCGGTGTGGAAACATCCTGGGCGCTGATGTATAATTTTGGGGTAAGAACCGGAAGAATCGAGCTTACTGATCTGGTCCGGTTGATGGCAGTCAATCCAGCCGCAGTGTATGGGATCAGCAATAGAAAAGGTTCGCTTGCGCCCGGCATGGATGCCGACTTTGTTGTTTTCGATCCTGAACATGAGTGGACTGTGCGTGCGGCTGGACTGCACATGGGATGCGATTACAGCCCTTATGAAGGTTTAACCCTCAAAGGATCAGTGCGCACAGTGGTCAAATCCGGCAGTGTTATGGTGCGTGATGGTGCGTTTGTAAGCGGAACTCCGGGCGGCAGATTCCTGCAGAGAAACAGTCCCGGGTACAAGTGACTTTCGTTCAAGAGGCGGGGGACAGTGAATAACATTGTTTTTTATACCAGGAAATACTTTTATGCCAGAGAAGTTACTGATTATCTGACACATTTCGGCTATCAGGTTCTTACTTTCTGGCAAAGCAAGGAATTGTACGAGAGCCTTGAGCAGAATCCCGCCTGGCTGGTAATCGTGGATTATGACCCTGGAGATGAGAACTGGGTTGTCTTTTTCGAACACCTCTGGCAGGCTAAAAAAAAATCCGGCACCAGAATTTTAGCCCTCTGGGAAGGGAAAGAGCGCAAGCTTGAGCCGCGGCTGATTGATTTTTATTTAGAAAAACCGGTAGTACTTAATGATCTGAAGGGATTACTTGAGCGTATCCGGATCAGCGAGGAAGGCAAACCGAAAGAGGACAACAGAAAACATGATATCGAAAGTCCGTCAAATGCATGGATCCAGCCGGTCATAAAGAACGAAAAAGCTTCTCCACTTTCCGATATGGCAACAGCTGGACAGGGGCAGCCCTCCGCTTTGGCAGCGGTTTCCCGCTATGAACTGGCAAGGCTGCTTCTGGAAAAAAATGAGAGTACAGTCGGAGGTGAGGAGTTTGCTGAGATCTTCCGTCTGCTGACCGGCACATGCGCAAAGGAAGATACTGTGCAGCCGGGGGATGAGCAGCAGCTCTCAGAAGCTCGACCCACAGTTCCGGAGAGGAAGTTGGTTCAAGGAGACAGTTTTCCTGAAGCGGAACCGGGAGCAGTACCAATGCCACCGGAAAGATCTTTACCTCCAGCTGTTTGTAGCGTTAGCGGGCCGGATTCTGATCCTGATCTGCACGGGCTGCGTGTGGAAAATCACTATCTCAAAGCATATGTTCATTACCTGCGTGGGAGAAAAAAATCCGCGCTGATTGAGTGCCGGATGGCCCTTGATCTTGATCCGGGATTTGAGAAAGCATTGCGGCTGCTGAAGCATGTGGAATAACAGGTTGGATATGAGAGCAGGTTCGAACTTTATCACTCAAAATTCAATACCAGCATGAAAATCAACGCCGGTTTTTTTCAGTTCAATCCAGTATTCGGAAGAAACGAGATCAATCTGGAACATGTTTGTTCCAGGCTGAATACTGTTCACAACAGCTTAGTGGTGCTGCCGGAACTTTGCTTCTCCGGTTACAATTTCCACGCTCCGCAGGAAATGGCAAAACATGCGATAGAGTTTCCGGCCTGTGAGATTGTGAAAGAACTGGAAATTTTGTGTCGCAGGAATTCTCTGCATCTGGTGGCAGGCGCAGCTGAGGCGGCCCAGGGGAAGATTTACAACAGTTCTTTCTACATCACTCCTGAAGGGTTTATCGGAAATTACCGGAAAACTCACCTGTTTTATCGGGAGAAGGATGTCTTTTCACCGGGAGACAGCCGATTTTGCGTGTTTGATCATGGATTCAAGCTGGGCATGATGATCTGCTTTGACTGGTTCTTTCCGGAATCAGCGCGTTCGTTAGCCCTTGCGGGGGCCGAGATTATTGCTCATCCGGCCAACCTTGTTCTGCCGTATTGCCCTGAGGCTATGCTTTACAGAAGCCTGGAAAACAGGGTTTTTTCGATCACTGCCAATCGCACCGGGTGCGAGACAATGCATGGGGAAACTCTCGAATTCATAGGGAAAAGCCAGGTGGTTTCGCCCAGAGCTGAACGCCTGATCTCAGCCGGGGTCGATACTGAGGAACTGAAATTTGTTGAAATCGATACAAACCTGGCGCAGGATAAGAACATCAACAAGTATAACAATCTTTTTGTAGATCGCAGACCCGAGATGTACGAAAGCTGAATGTTAAAGATGCAGTTATTACTTTTTCACCGCGTTGACCATGATTCTCCCTGCGATGATGTCGCGGCGTCCACACTCCAGTTCTATGAAAACAGAGGCTGGGAGCCCTTCCTTTGTGTAAGTGAATTCTGAAAGCCCGAGTCCGCCTTCTGCCAGGCCATAGCTGTGTACCCCGCTCTGCCAGCTGTTGCGTGAAAGATCCCGGATCAGGTTGTAAACAGCCAGATCAACCCGTTTGAGCATACTGCAGAGAACTGTTCCTGGTGCGATGCTGTCCTGGTCCCGGTCTACTCCGATGGCAAAAAATCCGGCTTCGCGAGCCGCATTGATCACTCCCAGGCCGGTGCATCCCGCAGCATGGAAAATGACATCAGCCCCGGATCCATGTTGTTTGAGAGCCAGGTCCCGTCCCATGGAAGGCACTGACCAGGCTGAAGGAGTGTTCCCGGCATAGGCATTGATGACTCGCACATCTGGGTTGACAGCAAAAGCACCCTGGGTGTAGCCAAGTTCAAGCTTGTGAATGAGTGGAATATCCATGCCACCGATAAAGCCGATGATCCCGGTCCTGCTGGCTGAGGCGGCAGCCATACCGGCCAGATACGCGCCTTCTTCCTCGCGGAACACCAGTGACGCGACATTGGGCAGTTCGACGATGGAATCGATCAGCGCGAATCTGTTTTTCGGATTGAGAGAAGCGGCTTTCCTGAGCGCATCTGCAGTGTTCACACCCACAGAGATGATCAGATCATAACCTGAGTCAGCCATCATCTGAAGGTAATCGAAGATCTCCTCCTCTGCAGCCGGTTCAGCCAGCAATGTGGCGATGCTAAAGGTCTCCCTGGCCTTCATAAGACCCTCGTGGGCAGAGTCGTTGAACGAGCGGTCGCCCAGCCCCGCAGTGTCTACCACTAATCCGATGCGAAGGGGTTCGCCTGAACGGGCCGGCAGGCAAAAAAGCAGACACATCAGCAGCACAAGCATAAAAGATCTGTTCATGTCACCTCCATAGGTAGGCAGCGGGAATATTGCATTGCTCCTCCGGCAGAGAAAAATCGCGGTTCGCCTCTACGAATATTAACCATTATACCGATTTATGAACCAGGATGAAAAGGGGCCTGGTTTCTTTTCATACTAAAACACAGTCCCGGTATCGTCCTTCCGGCTGTGAAAGATGCACTTGATGTAATTTCCGTGTTCCCGTCTTCCAGATTCTCTATCCGACAGCCAGAAAACCGGCGATTTTATCGCTGCATTTCCATGTGCTGAAAAAGACTTTGGCAGCAGCTACATCACTGGAAATAGCGCGGATAAGATCAGCCATAGTCAGCTTCATCTGCTCTCTGTGAAAAGCCAGCGGTACAACCAGTAAGCTGGTTCCATAAAGATCACCGTCAAAACCAGGAATGTGAATTTCCATGATTCTGGGTCCTTCTGACACGACTGATGGGCAGTTCCCAATGCTGAGAAGCCCTTGAAAGTCAACGCCCGGAGCTGTTGAGGCCAAGCAGAAATACACCCCATTCCCCGGGATGACTATATGCCTGTCCTCTGGTTCAAGATTGGCTGTGGCAAAGCCGATTTTTCGTCCGAGGCCTTTGCCTTTGACTACTGCCACTCTGAAGCAGTACGGGTGCGCCAGGAGCTCATGAGCCTGCTGCAGGTCACCTTTCCGGATCTTTTCTCTGATCAGGGTCGAGGATACCACCTGCTCATTCCACAGCACAGGCGGGATTACCCGTACCTGAAAACCATGCTTTTTTCCTGCCTGCTGCAAGGTCTGGGTATCACCAGCGTGATGATAGCCAAAACGAAAATTGAAGCCTGCACAAAGGAGCTTCAAATCGGTTCGATTAATGATCAGGCGCAGAAAATCCTGATCGCTGATGCGGGCGAATTCCTCGGTGAACGGCAGATGGATCAGGTAATTCACCCCCAGCTTTTCTAAAAAAGCGCTCTTGTGCGGTTCAGACATCAGTTTCTGCTGGTGATCTCCAGACAGAAAACTGCGCGGAATGTTGGAAAAGGAGAAAACTACAAAGGCGAGTCCCTTCGCAAGGGCAGCTCTTTTGCAGTAGCGGAGAAGCCTCTGATGAGCTAAGTGGATGCCATCGAATGTTCCGAGTGCCAGCACGCATGGTTCTGGAATGCGGAAATCGCAGGTGTTGAAAACAATCATACGAGTATTTTCGCGGACTTGAGGATTTCCCCTTCAGACTGATAGATGGCTAAGATTTTCATGCGATTGTCTTTGATCTTGACCAGTCCTCCGGGGACCTTCCAGAGATTCTTGACCTGATTGCCGTTTTTGATCAGCTGATAGAGGCGTGAATCTTCTGTGACGATCACTTCCGGATAGGGTAAAAATCGATCTACCGGCTGAATAAAGGGGAGGAAGTCCTGATCCAGCAGTTCATCCAGCTCGACACATTCGCTGATGAGAAAATCTCCGCTGGCTAAGCGGCATAGAGAAGACATATGAGCGGGAAGGCTGAAAGCCTTTCCTATGTCAACAGCTAATGAACGCATGTAAGTACCGATCTGGCAGGAAACCACCAGCTCGATTTCCGGAAGTTCTCCAGGAAAGAAACCGTTGAACTCAATCTGGTAAATGATTTTATCACGCGCCGGAGGGGTCACGGGAGAGCCGGCGAAAAAATGATCGTAAGCTCTCTTACCGTCAACTCTACAGGCTGAGAGAGGCGGGGGTGTCTGTGTGATCGTGCCTGTGAATGACGGCAGCAGCGCAACGATTTTCTCAGGGTTGATCGTATCAGGAGGGACAGGACAGGTTTCTGTCACCTTACCAGTGGAATCATACGAGTCGGTACCACTCCCAAACCTGATTCTCAAACGATAGATTTTCGGGTCCTTGCGAACAAATGGAATAATTTTGGTTGCTGCATCGAGAAACAACGGTAAAACACCTGTTGCCATAGGATCGAGTGTACCCATAAAGCCGGCGCGGGGAAAATTTTGGTATCGTTTTTTCAGTCTGCGAATGACATCGAACGAACCGAGACCCTGTGGTTTGTTCAGAGCGATAATTCCCTGCGGGGAAGTCATAGTATCTTAACTACTATCAGCGAATAATCATCGATAAGCTGGGCTCCCTTGACATGTATGCGAAAGCCGTTGAGAATTTTTTCCTTAATCTGGAGGGCCGATTGTGATGGATTGATTTGTTCCAGCAGTTCCATCACTCGTTTCTCCTCAAACGGAACACTGTCAGTGCTGCGATTTTCAACAAGTCCGTCTGTGAAAAATACGAAAATGTCGCCTGATTCAATAGGGATTTCGGCAGCCTGAGTGGGAATTTCTCTAAAGAAACCGAGAAAATGAGTTGAAGCCTCCGTCAGTTCCAGAGCCTTTTTATTCTTGCTTCTGTAAAGGATTGGGTAATTGTGCCCGGCATTGATGAAGCGGAACACCCGGGCTGAAAAATTGAAGATACCAAGGATAAGGGTGGAATAATAATGAGTCTCGTGGAGATCGGTGTAAAAGAATTCATTGATCTCCTGAAGAGAGATATTTATGGAGGCACCGTGCCTGGGGACCGAAGTGCGCGCAAGGGCGCGCAGGGATGCCATCAGAATCGAGGCAGAAACACCTTTGCCGGAGATGTCGCCAATAGCTAATGCCAGATTGTTTTCATCCAGATTGAGAAAATCATAATAATCACCACCAACCATCATGGCTGGATAGGAACACACAGAAATGTCCACATGGGGACTTTTTGGGAAAAAACTGGGTAGCAGTGAAAGTTGCAGAGATCTTCCGATTTCGAGTTCTTTTTTGAACACTTCCTGCCCGACAATGGCCTTGTGCAATTTGATGGTTTCCAGTGAAAAGCCGATTTTGGTGGAAATGATTTCGAGCATGCGGACATCTTCGCCACTGAAAGTTTTCTTGCGTTCCGGCTCGGCGATGTTAATGATTCCCCGGACTTCGCCGTTGTAAAGTATGGGCACTGCCAGAAACGCAAAGGTTTTGTAATTTGAGTTGATCTTGATCTTTGCGCCGGACCAGTCTTTTTTTGTTTTAAAGATAACCGGCTTTTTTTTCTTGATCACTTCACGGGAGATGGGCCCGATGCTGTCGAGTTTGAGGTTTTTTACCAAAGCATCGTCATTGGCGAACCCCTGGGCCATTTTGATCATTGGCAGGCCTTCCTCGTCAATCAGAAGGATGGAAACTCGGCGGCACTGGAAATGCCTGGAAAGTGTTCCAACCAGAGCCTCCAGCAATTCTTCAAAATCAAAAATCTTTCCCATCAGGCTGCTGAACTGGTGAATGATTTTCAGTTCTTCTTCCCGCAAACTGCTCATTTGACTGTCTCCCTTACAAATTTGAGTACCTGAGGCTCGATGTCTTTTAGCAGGCCTTGAATTTTAGCACCCGCGGCCTGAGAATGGCCGCCACCTCCGAATCTGCCGGCCAAGACCTGGCAGTCGACCTTCCCTTTGGAACGGAAGGATACCTTTACGATGCCCGGAAGCTCCTGAAAAAGGACCGCGACTATAATTCCCTGAATTCCGACCATCTGATTGACTAAGCCTTCCACCATTTTTGAGGTGGCACCTGTTTCTTCCCAGTCGGCGGAGCTGATGTGCGAGAAGCAGATGCCGCAGGATTGCTCCATGGATGTCAAGATCCGGGCTAAGAGTTTCTGCTTGGCAAAGGGTTCTTCAAAATATACTTTCTCGATCAAAGAGCCAAAATCAACCCCGCTGGACTGATAAAGCATGGCCGCAATTTCGTGTGTGAAAGAGGTGGTTGATGAAAAACGGAAACCGCCTGTATCGGTAAGTATGCCGGTGAACAGGGCTTCGCTGATACGGTCAGGCAGGGTGATACCCAGAAGCCGGCGGCCGAGAACAGCGAGAATTTCCGATGTGGAACTGGATTGCGGATAAACATAATTCAGGTCGCCGAACATGGAATTGTCGGCATGATGGTCGATATTGACCGACAGTCCGGTATCAGGAAGACTCTTTTCCCCTGTCCGCCCGGGATTGCCGCAATCAAGCACGAGCACGACATCATATCTGAGTGACAGATCTGCATGTGGGAGCTTTTCAATCTGGAGATAATCGTAATTTTCCGGAACCGGAGTTTTGCAATAAACAGAGACCTCCAGAGAGGGGAACGCGGATTTAAGCAAGTGACAGCAACCGGCAATGGAACCTGCTGCATCGCCATCCGGGAATTCATGAGTAATGACAACAGCCGTGCCGGCCTGTTTCAGCGCTTGAACAAGGTCGGAAAAATTTTCGTCACTCAGTTTCATCTTTTTTGATTTTCCTTAAAAGACGGAAAATTCGGTCCCCTTTTTCATATGAATTGTCATAGATAAACTGAAGTTTGGGAATATGCCTGAGAGTGATTTCCTTTCCCAGTTCTTTCCTGATAAAGGAACTGGCGGCATTGAGCAGAACCTCGGTCTCATCTTTTTCGCTCAGATTGGTGACGCCGAAGTAAATCTTGGCGTTCTGCAGATCCCGGCTGACCACAACATCATGGATGGTGATTAAGCCCAGCCTGGGGTCTTTCATCCTGCGGGTCAGGATAAAGGCCACAGTATCTTTGATCAGAGAGTTGACGCGGTCTATCCGGTCCATACTTAATGATCTTTAGCTTCATAAAACATACTTTGAAAACCCCATGTCAGTAAACACTTGCCGATGAAATCATTATTCTTTAATTCTTTATGGAGCAAAAGCTCATTAATCACTCCAGGTTGTCACCGACCTCTAAGTTTTTTTCCACCTCTTCAACGATATACGCCTCAATGACATCTCCGGTTTTGATGTCGTTGTAGTTCTCGATGCTCATGCCGCATTCAT
>JAQTRI010000146.1 GCA_028711905.1 Candidatus Wallbacteria bacterium
GGCGATGCCGTGCCAATGACACGAGTTTTCTGGACTTCCTCTGGCCCTATGTCAAGTCCTGCCGCGACAAGTCTCCGGCTTGTCTCTCATCTGTGCGGGAGTTTCTTCCCGGCGATCTGATCAGCGGGGATGGACCTGACCGCACAACCGTTGTAGCAGTCGACATGGCTGAACATCCGGTTGATGGCAGCCTTCTGTTTCTTTTCGCTTGCAACAAAGTTCCCAATCAGGAACTGACCATTATTTCCAACCCCTCCAATACCCGTCTTTCTCCCTTGTTCGAGCTGCGTGCCGGCCGCAATATCGTAAACATTCCAGAATGCTCACTTTCTCATCAGAATATGCGCCGCATCTGGCATGATCCTCAGCCACGAAGCCGAAAATATCTGGAATGGTCTTCAGACAAGTGAATTTTCCCTGGCCTGATGTTACTATAGTTTATCATGCAGAAAAAAACTGTTTTAAATGATGATTTTGAAACCCTGCTGGGACAGTCCAGGGAGCTGATCGATCAGAATATCAGGCAAATGCTGGATTATAAGCCTGAGACCCTGTCGCATAGTGTAGCCCTTTATCACCTCACCTGCGCTATCAGAATGCTGGATGAATTGTCGACTCTCTGCTCCAGAAATTTCAATTCTGAGGCCCGCCACAAGCTTGCCGAACTCCTCCGCCTGTATATCAGCTTCAAATGGCTGTATTCCCTCAACCGGATGCAGAAGATATCAGGATTTGTCATTTCTGAAAACATCACCGATCCGTCAGAATACGGTCTGGAAGGACACAACCCCGGCTGGTCAGGAAAGCCACTGGCGCAGATGGCGGAAGAAACCGGGCTTTTCGAAGAATATAAGGCACTTATTGAAGACCGTTGCTCCGGCATCGCGCAATCCACCGACAGCAGTGATGCCTCTGCCGGCGAAGCCTGCAGCACCTTATCCCACGCTCTCCGTTTCTTTCATGGCCTTTCAGCCATTATTTCCGAAGCAGCTGATTTTCAACAGAATCATTGACCCGTCCCGGTATCACGGTTAGAATGTTTCCATGCGCAATATCGCTAAAGCGGCAATCATAGCCCTGCTCCTGTTCACAGCCGGATGTTGTGTTCCTGTAACAAAGAATGTTGATCGAGCACCTCCCGCAGTACAAACCAGAGATCTTATTGTCTATCTTTCCAGGCGGGAACAGCGCACGACTATCAGAGTGCTTGACCCATCCAGCGATACTGATGAAGCAATCTCTGTCAGCGGGGACCTTGACACAAGCTCTAATCCGATTCTGTCCTGCTCGGGAAAACTTGCTTATTCCGCTTCAGTCAAAGGTAATTCTGATATTTTTCTGTTAAACTACCTTCAGGCCGACTCTCCGGTCAGGCTCACTACACATCAGGCACGGGATTATTATCCGGTATTTTCTCCGGACGAGAAATTCATTGTCTTTGTCAGCAACCGGGACAGTAATGAAGAACTCTATCTGATGAAATCCGATGGCAGCGGGCAGTCTAACTTGACCAGGCATCCGGCCAAAGACACTTTACCCTCATTTTCTCATGACGGACTCAAGCTTCTGTTCAATTCCGACCGCGATGGCAACAATGAGATTTACTGTCTTGAACTATCTTCCGGAAAAATCATCAGACTGACCAGTAATTCATATCTCGATGCTTTTGCGGGTTTTTCACCTGATGACCGTCAGATCGTGTTCATGGCAAAACCAGGCGACAACTTTGCTGTTTTCACCGCTGCCGCAGATGGAACAGAGGTCAAAGCCCTGACCGGGGGAGAGCATTTTAACGGATACCCGTGCTTTTCTCCCGATGGGAGCAGCATCGCCTTTGTATCAAGGCGTGACGGTAATGCCCAGTTGTATCTCAAGTCCCTTAAAAACGGTGATTTGAAACGACTGACCAGCACCTCTTACGATGAAACACTGACCGCATGGGGAAGGATCAGCATTCAATCCATTGCCTCAAAAGCAACTATCCCCCGGAAAAGTGAATCGACTTCATCTCAAACCGCAGACCCTGTCAGGAAAGTCAAGCCTTTATCCCAGGCTGATATCGAACTTTTCAGCGCTGTCAATGCTCTGTCCCGGGGCAGCATCGAAATAGCACTTAAAAATGGAGCGAATACCAATGCCATGGATCAGGCGGGTTCCGCCCCCCTGTTTACCGCTTTCTCCAGGCGCGACATGCAGATCATGTCCCTTCTGATTAAAAAAGGCGCTCAGGTCGACCAGCGCGATAAAGATGGTAACACACTGCTCATTTACGCTGTCATGCTAAACAATCAGGAAATGGCGTCTTTTCTCCTTGACAATGGGGCTGATCCCAATGCCGCGTCAAGACTTGGTAACACTCCATTGATGGCAGCCGTCAAAACCAGTAAAAAAGAACTTATCAAGCTCCTTCTTTCAAGGGGTGCCCGAACCAATCCGACCGATTCTGAAGGTAAATCAGCGCTCGAATACGCGGAAGAGATACGCAACATGGAAGTTATCAAGCTTCTGAAAAACAAAGGCAAATGATCCGGTTCGTTATTGATGAAGAATGACTTGAGCAAACCTCTCTCTTCACTGATCAGCCGCCTGGCATACCGGTATGGGCATTCGATAAAAACCGCACTTGCCGGAAACGACCAGATGGAGATGGCCCGTATCTTCCGCAGCGAAACTGATGAAACACTGCGAGTTCTTCTTTGGAACCGAATCACTGATCCGAAAATCAGACTGGATTTGAGCGGCCAGAGTGACCGGAGAATGGATATTCACTCCCTTTTGGAGCAGAGAAATAGTTCGTCGTTCGCTCAAAAAGGTTCGGAAATCGTTGCAAAACCCCTCCCTGATCATATTGTTAAAGGGTATTCAACGCTTTCCGAAGCAGTGCACTCTAAACTTGGAATGAGCATTGAGGGCTTTTTCTGCCTGACCGAAAATTGTGAATTTCTTTCCCCTGATCAACTGTTGAAACGCCTGGATTTATTTACAGGATGGATGTTTTCCTCTCAAAACATCAGCGAGTCTGACTGTCAGAACATGCTTGACAGAATCGTAAACTCATGGCTGAGTGGCAGTGAACAGCTCGATATCCGTCTGGCTGTCGATTTTGCTGTCATCAAACCTGTTCTCACGGTCAGAATGAATTCCGACAGCATTACAGCTCGTTTCTGGGCTTGCCCGATCTGCGGAATTCTACACCGCAGAGAAGAATTATCAGGCGCCAAAACACCGGTCACCATTTGCAGAAACTGCGGCCATGAAATATATGCGGAACATGTGAATTCAGGATTTCAGGACAGTATTTACTCCCCTGTGGTCTGTACCGAATGCAGTCGTTCCCTCGATCCCGGAGAACTTCTGCTGGCCCGCTGCCGCATTTGCAGACATATCTGAGTAAAGTGCAGCCGCACCAGTCGACTATTGACATGGTACACTGGGCAAGCTTAATATATTGTCAGTTACGCTTTGGGTAAGGCCAAGTCGGGGATAATTCAAGGGGATTTCCAACAAAGGGCGGCAGACGCCCTGATTTTGTTTCTGGAATATTCGTCATCAAGGTTATCTGCATATGCCAGGCATCATTTTTTTTAAAACCCGTGATCTTGTGAAAACATCATCTTTTTATCAGGACATTATCGGTATGTCTCTCTGGCTTGATCAGGGTACTTGCCGAATATTCAATTCCGGAAATCTTCTCATTGGATTTATTGCAGGAGACATGACTGAATCGCAGGGAATCATTACTTTCTTTTATCCGGCCAGGAAAGATGTTGACAAAGCTTACGAAAAATTCTGTGGCATCGCGTCAGGACCCCCAGTCTATAACGAGAAATACCTGATATACCATTTTTTTGGCCGTGATCCTGAAAGCCGCCTGCTGGAATTCCAGTGTTTTCTCCACGAACTGCCGCATCTTTCTTTCAACCGGTAATGTAATTGATCATTGATAACCAAAGCAGCAAGCTTTTGCGAGCTGATTTCTGACATTTTTATACTATTCACTCCTGCTGCAACCTGAACATGGGACAAATTCCAGACAGTTTTCGCAATCACAAGATACCGCCTGATGATGAAAAAGACTGCAGTAGTAAAATTGATCATTTCCGACTGATTCATCCTGGAAGCGCGATTGATTTTTTACTGCATACCTGCACATACTCATGCCTCCTTTTACTTTTATACATAATTATTTTCGGCATTATTATCCTGATCATGAACAGTCCGATGATTTACTTCTGACAGCTGTGATAGTAAAATTGAATCCGGAGGAAACATGATCATAAAATGCGAAAAAAATATCACTTCCCCACAGTTTGAAACAATCCTGAAACACATTTCCTCTCTCGGACTTCAACCTGATATCCTGCGTCAACCCGGCAATGAGATGCCTCCGGTAATAGGTCTTAAAGGCGAGTGCAGCCACATCCAGCCGGACGAATTCATCAAACTCGAAGGAGTCAACTCAGTCCAGCGCATTACTGTTCCTTATAAAATGGCCAGCCGCTCATATAATGCTGATGATACAGTAATCAATGTGCATGGAGTGGAGATCGGCGGCAACCGGCCACTGATTATCATGGCCGGTCCCTGCGCAGTTGAAAGCCGCGATCAGATCATGGAAATCGCCTCGCTGGTGGCTTCCAATGGTGCCCGTATCCTGCGTGGAGGAGCATGGAAACCACGGACATTCGCCCGCAGTTTCGAGGGCCTCAAGGAACAGGGACTGAAGTTCCTGAAGGAAGCCGGGGACGCCGTTAACATGCCGGTTATCACTGAAGTGATCAGCCCTGATCTGATCGAAATTGTTTCCCGCTACGCCGACATCATTCAAGTTGGCGCACGCAATATGCAGAATTTCGATCTTCTGGACCGACTCGGCCGACAGCCAAAGCCAGTGCTGCTCAAAAGAGGCGTTTCTGCAACCCTGGATGAATTCCTCGGTGCTGCCGACCGGATTCTTGAAGGTGGAAACCGCAATGTCATGCTCTGCCTGCGAGGAGTCCGCACCTTTGATTACTCGCAGCGTTACCCTGCCGACCTTTACGCCATCCCTGACCTGCGCCGTAAAACACATCTGCCGATCGTTTTTGACCCGAGTCATGCGGCCGGGAACCGTGCTTTAGTCCCAGAACTTGCCCGTATGGCCATAGCCGGGGGAGTCAACGCTCTGATTATTGAAGCGCATCCTTCTCCGTGCAACGCCTTGTGCGATGGAGCTCAGATGATTCCACCGGAAGAACTTGGAAAACTCGCTTCTTTTGCCGCTAAACTGAGAGAACTTGAGAACTTACAGCGTTGACCATTCACAGTGCTCGGCCACAAATTTAAGCGTGGCCAAGCACTAAATCCCGGGTATAATTGTATCAGGGGGATGATTGGCGCGTTCAGTACTGTCATATTTGTTTTTTACACTGGTCCTGCTGCTTGTTCCCGCGCAAGTTTGCGCTGCAGTTGGGAACCTGGATTTTTATCTTGTTTATTACCGGATGGGGCCTGACCAAAACGGCAACAATCTTCCTGTCCCCCGGCACAAAGTGTTTTTTGAGCTGGATCGGGCAGAACTGGACTTCGTGGCAACTGCCACGAGTGAGTCATCAGGAAAAATCTATTCATCCAAGCTGGATAACGGTTTTTTCAAATTCGTTGGTATCCCTTCCGGTTTTTATACGCTCAGGGTTACTCCGGACCTGAGCAATGGTGGCATAACCTACTCCGCCCGCGTGAACAACGGAGAAACACTTTCCTGCGTTGAAGAAACCGAACTGTCCCAAGCTTATTCCGGTCATCTAAGGGTCAGCATATCAGCTTCTCCCAATCTTTCCTGCCGCGTAATACTTGGTTACAGCAGTGACCTTTTCACGATCCAGGATGATCGCATTGCCATCGACACGACTGATGGTTCACCGTCTTCCCTGTCGAAAATCGTCGAATACTCGCCGATTCCCTGGGGCCATTATGAAGGTATATGTTACACTACATCTGATGCCGATGCCGCCTCTGCAGGAACTGTGATCATCAATGTTAACAACACGGTTGTGGATGGATGGCTGATCGTCAGACCAAAAAATCAATGACCATTCAGTAGCAGGTCAAAACCTCTGCCCGCATTGAATTGCCTGCTCTTTTCAGATATCATTGCTCATTATTGAATGAGGTTTTTCAGTGGCTGACATCAACGACATTATCAAGAAAGCCCAGGAACGGTGGTTTCCGGCAGCCGTAAAACTGCTGCCGCCTCTGACTCGTGAGATATTAGATAAATCATTCGATGACTTCAAGGAAGGCCGCTTAGAGTATGCTGTTTATCCTCTGATCGAACTCTATATGGGCCGCGGCGAGGGTGACAAGCTCAATGTTGATCAGCGGGATGCTCTGCAGATTCCTCTGGCTTACTGCTTTGAATTAAAAGGAGTTAAAGAATTATTCAACAGCTTGAAAACTCTCGGTAAAAGTGATGAAGGCAAAAAAATCATTGCAGATAAAATCTCCCAGTCTTTTCAGCATCTGCTTCTCACTTCCATGCTTGATCCTGATAACGACACCTGCGGCGAGTATGTCGGGAACATGCAAAAAGTCGCCGAGCAGTACGAAACCACTCTCCCGGTCCATCCTCTGGCTATCTGCCTTAAACTCAATTTCGCTTACGCTCCTGCGCTGATCCGCGCCTTTTCCGAATTCACCCCTGCTGAAAAATCGCAGGCCTTGAAACTGCTTGCCAAGCTGAGCTTTGATACTGAAGAAACAGCTAAATTTCTGCTGGAAACCGCTTCAACAGCCGATCCTCCTCAAATCAAAGCAGCTGCCCGCGAAGCGCTGGAATCCATCAGGCCGGAATTCGCTTCCCAGTTGCAGGAACGCGAAGACCGTCGCAAAAAAAACAAACAAACGATCCAGTTCCATGCCCGCAGAGAATCGGATAAACTGGCAAAAAATGAAGCCGATAAATTCGCGGCAACCATTCTCGAGGATCAGCATGAGCGTAAGACAAGCCGCACGGTTCAAACCGGTCCTTGGAAAGCAATGGCCAAAACAGCTGCAGCTTCGATTTTAACCTTTTTCCTTTTGACAGTTTTCTTTCTTGGCTATAATTTTTATCGCCTTTATGAAAACGATCCTGTGGCAGCCTCCCGTTTGCATCATCTGCACATGGTCGGCACAACACGCTTGGAAGAAGTCAACCTGAAAGCACTTGCCGGCGGCACACCTGCTGAACGCATTGAAGCTTACAAAACATTGAAGAGGCTTTCTTCCGAACCGGGAAACATTATTGCAGCGCTCGAACAGGGACTGGCTTCATCCAGCCCTGAAGTGCGCCTGTTTGCCGTGTCGGCAGTTTCGGATTTCTCATCCAGCCACCGTGAAGCAGAAGCTGTCTTGCGCAGAAGCTTAGTTCACAGTGACCCGGCTGTTCGCTCCGCAGCTTTTACGCAACTGGCCCGTGTCGGAGAGTTAAGAGATTATCTCCCATTTCTTGTTATCGGACTTTCAGACCCTGACCCTTTGGTTTCACAAGCAGCAAAAATCACTCTGGACACGAAAATCAAAGACAGGAATGATTTGCTTCCCGCCCTGCTCGGCAACTTTCGCAGCAGCAATCCTGGAATCAGGGAGTTCTCTTCCACTAAACTCAAAGAATTGCTGTCCGACCAGAATTCGGTTTTTCCTTTGCTGTCCTCCGCGGTCAACGACAGGTCAGCCGAAGTTCGCTCAGGTGCGATAAGGCTTCTGGGTGCCCTCAAAATGGACGCAGAAAAAGTTTTCCCGCTCATCGCAGGAGCTCTCAACGACCCTGACCGCGAAGCAGCGGAAACAGCCGTCAAGGTCCTTGCAATGTGTTCCCTTCGGTCGGGACAGTCTTTCACTGAACTGGTAAAACTGGCGTCCGGGTCTGATCGCCTTGCCCGCACAGCCACTGTTGAGCTTTCATCACTGCTTGCAAGACAGGAGCAGGCATTGACACTCCTGCGCCGGTCCCTCAGTTCCAGCGAGGAACAGGTATTGGTTTTCGCACTGAAAAAACTCGCCTCATATGGTCCGGCAGCAGCCCCGGCATTACCCGAACTCCT
>JAQTRI010000147.1:0-6735 GCA_028711905.1 Candidatus Wallbacteria bacterium
CGCGAGCCATGGGTTTGGGGCCGCAGACATAATAGCGGTCAAAGCGTTCAACCCCCGGAAGGCTTTCCGGGAAAAAATCCGTCACCCGCCCTTTTTTCCCGCTCTCTCCCTGCTCTGAGTATAAGTGCACCCCAGCCAGTCCCGGAAAACGGTCTAAAAGTATCAGGTCCTGATCACGGTTAACACCGTACAACAAAGTGACACGGTTATCCCCCGCCAGTTCCTTAGCTAAGTAAATCAGGGGAAACACCCCGCATCCGCCTCCGATTAAAAGCACTCGCCTGCCGTTGACAGCAGGAAAACCTTTGCCCAGAGGAAAAAAAACATTCATGGTTTCCAGGCTGGAAACAGCCATTCCGGCCGTGGCCTTTCCCCTGATCTTGATGAAAAATGCGTATGTCTTTTCATCGATCCGGTAACCGACACTAAAAGCCCGACGCAGCAGAAACTCTCTGCCGGTTTCAAACATGCCGTACTGCCCGGGCAGAGCCGACACAGGAGCAGGAAATTCCAGCACCATTTCCAGAACATCAGGCCCGCAGAAGGTATTTTTCAGGACTCTGGCCTGCAAAAGTTGGGGATCAGCCGCCTGTTTCTCCATGTCAGTCCAGCTTGTTCAATTTTCCGGCGATCACACTGTATACAGCGCGTCCCTTATAATTCCATCCGTCAAACGGCGAGTTGTGTCCCTTGGAATGGAACCGGTCAACTCTGATCGTACCCGATACTTCAAGATCCAGAACCGTTAAATTGGCCTCCTGTCCAGGCTGGATGTGGCCGAACGGTATATTGAGTATACGCGCCGGGTTGACGCTGATCTTATTGATGAACTCAGGAAGGCTGATAACGCCTTTAGCCACAATGCGGTCCAGCATCAGCGGCACCAGGGTTTCGATTCCCGAGATGCCGAAGGGTGCGAAAATGTATTCGCAGTCTTTATCCTCGAATGTGTGCGGAGCATGATCAGAAGCTATCACTTCCACTGTCCCGTCACGAAGGCCTTCACACAGTGCCTCAATGTCCTCGAGTGTGCGCAGCGGAGGATTAACCTTGGTGTTGGTGTCAAAGGTCTTGACAGCCGTGTCTGTCAGCAGCAGATGGTGCGGAGTGACTTCAGCGGAAACGGGTAATCCCTGCTTTCTGGCCTCGCGCACCAGTTCCACTCCTCTCCTGGTGGAAAGGTGGGCAAAATGGATTCTGGAGCTGACATACTTCATAAGCTCCAGGTCGCGGGCAATAATGACATCCTCCGCCTCCCTGGGCATGCCTTTCAATCCCAGAAGAGTGGAAACAAGGCCCTCGTTGATCTGCCCGCTTCTGGAAAGCACCAGGTCCTCGGCGTGCACAATGAGCGGGGAGGGGAACATGCGGTTGTATTCCAATGCCCGGCGCATGATCTCAGCTGACATGATGCATTTGCCGTCATCAGAAATGGCGGCTGCACCAGCAGCGTAAATGTCGGCGATCTCAGCCAGTTCCTCTCCCTTCTGCCCCTTGGTCACAGAGCCAATGGGAAAGAGCCTGACAAACCCGGCTTTTTCATTCTGGTTGATGATGAATTCGACTGTAGCCCGGTTGTCGGCCACAGGACTGGTGTTGGCCATACAGGCCACAGCCGTGAATCCGCCATACATGGCAGCCTTGGTCCCTGTATAGATGGTTTCCTTTTCCTCATAACCCGGCTCGCGAAGATGCACATGCATATCTACGAATCCCGGACAAACGATCTTACCGGACATGTCGATCGATTCTTCAGCCGACAGCTTCTTGTCGATCTTTTCGATTCTCCCATCGCAGATCAGGACATCCAGTTTCTCGTCGATTCCGTCGGCCGGGCTTAAGACACGAGCGTTTTTAATCAGCAGTTTCTTCATTGCCCCTCCCCAGCAGTAAATAAAACAAAGCCATTCTGGTAGCCACCCCGTTGGTGACCTGCTCTTCGATCACAGAGCGGTGATGATAAGCGATCTCAGGAATGATCTCCACTCCCCTGTTCATGGGGCCTGGATGCATGATAATCACATCATCCTTGGCTAACGATACTCTTTTTTCATCAATGCGGTAAAGCTGGATATACTCGCGCATCGAAGGAAACATGCCACTTTGCTGGCGTTCCAGCTGCATGCGCAGGCACATGATGACATCGGCCATTTTGCATGCTTCGTCCACTGAATAGGTCACCTGCACGCCCAGCTTCTCGATCTCTCTGGGGATGAGTGTCGGCGGACCGCACAGCACGACTTCTGCCCCCATTCTGGTCAGGGAGAATATGTTGGAGCGGGCCACACGCGAGTGATAAATATCACCGATAATCGCCACTTTCAGGCCTTCGATCTTCTTCTTGTGCCTGTAAATGGTGAAAAGATCCAGAAGGGCCTGTGTCGGATGAGCATGAGGTCCGTCACCAGCATTGATTACCGGAACACCAGCCACCTGTTCGACCCGGCGTGAAGAACCAGGAGCGCTGTGCCGGATAACAAACAGGTCCACGCCCATGGCCATAATGGTTTTAACAGTGTCTGTAAGGGATTCACCCTTCTGCAGGCTGCTGGTGGATGCAGAAAAATTGATCAGGTCAGCGCTCATGCGCTTGGCTGCAAGTTCGAATGAAATTCTGGTGCGAGTGGAGTTCTCGATAAAGAACAGACAGATGGTCTTTCCCCGCAAAGTCGGCACTTTTTTGACCCTGCGCTCACTGATTTCCCGGAACTGCTCACTGGTTGCCAGAATCAGTTCCAGGTCATCCCTGGTCAGATTCTCGATATCATGCAGGCTTTTTTCCATTCTATTTATCCTCCCCCCTGATCAGGAACACCGCGTCTTCACCATCGGTTTCTTTCATCATGACCTTGACTTCCCCGTCAGAGGTCTTTACCTGCTGTCCGCAGACATCAGCCTGAATCGGCAATTCCCTGCCTCCCCTGTCGATCAGCACAGCCAGCTTTACCTGCCTGGGACGGCCGAAATCCGTGATTTCATCCAGAGCCGCCCTGATGGTTCTTCCCGTGTACAACACATCATCCACCAGAATCACCACCTGATCCTCGATGTCGAAGTCAATGCGCGTTTCCCTCACCACAGGACTTTTCCCCACTTGAGTGAAATCGTCCCTGTAGAGAGTGATGTCCAGAATCCCCAGTGGAAAATCGCGTCCCTGAGCAGCCAGTTCCCTGATCATGCGCTTGGCCAGCACAGCGCCCCTGGTCTGGATACCTATAAACACGGTCTTGCCGTCGACCAGGTACCGGGACAGGCCTTCTACGCACTCAGAGATCAGCTTGCTTACCTGAGCCTGATCTGCAATCTTTTTCTTCATGGAAAATCCCCTTCCGGATATTGAAATTGATTCTTTTTTCCCATTTCTTGACGGTTGTGGGAAAATCGGTCCTGAAATGCACTCCGCGGCTCTCTTCCCTGGTCAGGGCAGCGCGTGCCACCAGATACGAAGTAACCAGCTGATAATAATGCTGCAGATATGGGAAGGCCACCCCTGACCGGCGAACCTCATGAAGCAGGTCCTCCATCTCATTGACCAGAGCGGACAACTCCATACCATTGCGCTTGAGCCCGACGCATTTCGACATTCTGTCCCTCAGATGTTCGCTGTCGCAGGACCAGCCTGATAGAGAAACACCAGATGCCCCTGGGCAGGTGCCGGTCTCTGAAAGCCGGAGATTTCTGTTCTCCGCGGCCGCCTTTCCTGCGCGCCTGCCGAACACCAGTCCTTCAAGCAGTGAATTGCTGGCCAGCCTGTTGGCGCCGTGGCATCCGGTAACCGCGGTCTCACCGCAAGCGTAAAGCCCGGGCAGATCCGTAGCCCCATTGAGATCTGTGCGTATACCTCCAATGGTGTAATGGGCTACAGGAACGACTGGCAGCAGTTTCTGAGACAGATCGAAACCGACCTTGCCACAATTGCTGAAAATCGTGGGAAAGCGTTTTTCCAGGAAGTCGTGTCCCAGGTGCCTCGCATCGATAAAAGCTCCGCCTTCATCCACTATAGCCCTGGCTACCACATCACGGGGAGCCAGTTCCGCCAGTTCGTGAATGTTCTTCATGAACCGTTCGCCTGACCGGTTGACAAGAAAAGCTCCCTCACCCCGCAAAGCCTCTGTAATCAGGAATGTCACACCATCCTGCCCGACAAACCCAGTGGGATGGAACTGGACGAATTCCATATCCTGTACCGTGGCTCCATGCAGAAAGGAGATGGCGATCATTTCTCCGACATTGGTCTCAGGCTGAGTGGTGAAGCGGAAGATCCTGCCATAACCGCCGCTTGATAGAATCACAGCCCTGCTGCGCCAGCATACCGGGCCATTGGGACTCATTTCCATAGCCCCCAGGCACTGACCTTCCCTGATAAAAAGATCATATACATGGGCGTTTTCCACGATCATCACTTTGCCTGTCCGTACCAGGCCAAGCAGAAAATCGACCATGTTCCATCCAGTTGCGTCCCCGCCCGCATGCAGAATGCGGCGGTGGGAGTGTGCCCCTTCCCTCCCCAGTTCCAGATGCTTGTTGCTGCCATCGAACTGCAGACCCATGCCCACCAGTTCCCGCACCACCTGCTGCCCTTCTTCGACCAGAATATGCACAGCTTCAGGATTGTTGTATTCGTAGCCGGCACGCATGGTGTCGTCAAAGTGAGCGCTCAGACTGTCGACCTCTTCCCAGACACAGGCAATACCTCCCTGGGCTAAGGTTGACGAGCTGGACAAAAGGCTCTGTTTTGTGAGGATAGTAACACGGCAGCCCATCAGGACAGCCGTATGCGCAGCCATCAGTCCGGCAATGCCGCTGCCAATGATCAGAATATCTGTTTCCGATGTCTGACTGGGGGTGGGTTGTTCGAGATGCTTCAGTGAAAACAGGTCTTTCACGAAACCACTTCCCGGGATTTTTCTGATTTTAACACAGGGTCAGTGGTCGTACAAGGGGAAATGTAATTGGTGACGGCAGACAGCCGTGTGAACGCAGTGAACTACGGACGACTGTCCCCGGAGCGAAGCGTAGGGGGGTGATGGGTAGTAAGTAAAGGGTAACAGGTTTTTTTACCCATTACCCCTTACCGATTACCTTTTACTATTGTCAGCTATTATAAAGAAGATGGAACCGGTCAATACCGATAATGCTCCGCCTTGAACGGCCCTTCCACTGTCACGCCTAAATACTTCGCCTGTTCCGGTGTCAGTTTTGTCAGCCTGACGCCAAGGCGTTCGAGATGCAGAGCAGCCACTTCTTCGTCCAGTTTTTTCGGAAGCGTGTGCACACCAAGAGGATATTTCCCCCCGGCCAGTTCAATCTGGGCTAAGCACTGATTTGTGAATGATGTGCTCATGACAAAGCTCGGATGCCCATTGGCGCAGCCAAGGTTCACCAGTCTGCCTTCAGCCAGCACAATGATCGACCTGCCTGAGCGCAAGGTCCATTTATCGACCTGGGGTTTGACCATCAAGCGCTTGCAGCGGGAATCCCCCTCTAAATAACTCATCTCGATTTCACTGTCAAAGTGCCCGATATTGCAAACAATGGCCTCGTCCTTCATGCCTTCCATATGCGCACCGGTAATAACATGATAATTGCCTGTGGCTGTCACAAAGATATCGCCTTCAGCCAGAGTGTTTTCCAGAGTAGTGACTTCAAACCCCTCCATGGCTGCCTGCAGGGCGCAGATGGGGTCGATCTCAGTCACAAGCACCCTGGCGCCGAACCCGCGCATGGATTGGGCGCAGCCCTTGCCTACATCGCCGTAGCCGCAAATCACTACGGTCTTGCCGGCAACCATCACGCCTGTGGCGCGCTTGATACCGTCCGCCAGAGACTCGCGGCAGCCATAAAGATTGTCAAATTTGGACTTGGTGACTGAATCATTGACATTGATGGCAGGAAACAGCAGTTCATTCTTTTCGCACATCTGGTAAAGCCTGTGCACTCCGGTCGTGGTTTCCTCGGATACACCGCGGATTTTGCGGGCCATTCCGGTCCACCTGTGCTTATCAGCTTCCAGACCGCCGCGCACGCGGGACATGACAATGGCGAATTCCTTGTTGTCCGCTTTTTTCTTCAGAATTGTCGGGTTTTTTTCGGCTTTCACACCATAATGCACTAAAAGGGTGGCATCCCCGCCATCGTCCACGATCAGGTCCGGTCCGGATCCGTCCGGCCAGGTCAGCGCCATTTCCGTGCACCACCAATAGTCTTCCAGGGTTTCGCCCTTCCAGGCGAACACCGCAGCAGTACCGGCTTTGGCAATAGCGGCAGCCGCGTGATCCTGCGTGGAGAAAATGTTGCATGAAGCCCAGCGGATATCAGCTCCAAGTGCCTTCAATGTTTCTATCAGCATGGCGGTCTGGATTGTCATGTGCAGGCTACCGGTAACCTTCAGACCTTTAAGCGGCTTTTTCGGACCGTATTTGGCGCGCACTGCCATCAGGCCCGGCATTTCGCGCTCAGCCAGCTGCAATTCTTTGCGACCCCAGTCAGCTAAGCTGATGTCAGACACCTTATAGGGCAATTTCGGGTTGACCGGCAGGTAACCGTTAGTGGCTGAGCTTGTTTCCCGCTCCATGGCCTCGGCTTTAGTGTTCTTCTTCATGACGCCTCCTGAATTATTTTAATTTAATTGATGCGCAAAATCGTTCGGGCAGCCATAAAAATACCACGAAAAGGCGATCAATTCAATGAAAACGGTAACCAGTAAAGCGGACAAGCGGATAAGGGGATAAGCGG
>JAQTRI010000147.1:6835-8004 GCA_028711905.1 Candidatus Wallbacteria bacterium
TAAGGGGATAAGCGGGAAAATATGATGTAGGGGTCGATTTTAAATCGACCCGCAACCCGGCAATGTGTGGGAACGACTATGCGTGGGGAAGATCCTTCCGCATAACCGCTTTAACGCTTTTACGCTTTACCGAACACTGTTCACCGATCACTGTTCACTGATCACTGATCACTGTTCACTGTTCACTGATCACTGTTCCCCCATTACCCGTCACTTATTACCCATTACCTGTGTTATGATTATCCCATGTCCACAATGAACCTTTTATTATCCCTGCTCACTGCCCTCTTCGGCTCCCTGATAGCCCTGTTTGTGGCAGGCATCTCACAGGCCGGTTTTCCCTATCCCCTGACCATACTGAAATGGCGGTTGTTCGCTGCAGCTTTGGTTTTTTACGGCCTGACCCTGGCTTCGAAGCGCAAGCCTCCGGCTTCTCTGCCCTGGAAAGTTCTGCTTTTCCACGGTCTGGTGCCGACATTCGCGGCCATGCTGCTGTTTTTCTACAGCATCTGCATCGGTACGCCCCCGGGATTAGCCACATTCCTCTTTTACCTGTTCCCTGTGTCCAATATGCTCTGGGGACGCCTGTTCCTTTCGGAGTTACCAACTACCAGAGCCTGGGCAGCTCTGGGGCTGAGCGTGGCAGGCCTGTTCCTGCTTTTGTGGCAGAAGCCCGATGCCTCAACCGCAGGTGTCGTGTCTGCGTTCATGGCAGGCAACCTGTTCGGCCTGGGTGTGGTCTGTCACAGATGGTACAAGCTGAGGGGCCTGTCCACCCGGGTGATCAATTTCCATGTATTCATGACCGGAGCACTGGCGGCCATTATTCTTGATGCTGCTTTTCTTTACACCAGAGCCAATCCATACGGATTGTCCGGCACAATTGAACTGACAATACCGGTGGTCTGGAATTTCACCGGTCTGATCCTGCTCGGCACTGTGCTGTTTTTTTCTCTTTTATCGCATGTTTCAGGCAGGATCGAGAATTACCTGCTGAGCATAGTCCTGACCCTGGAACCGGCCCTGACCACAATACTGTCAGTCACATCTGTCCAAAACAGAAATTATTTAGCGGGATGTCCGTATATCCGGTAGAATTTATGTGCGACCAAAAAAACCACCGGAGGACATCCCATGAACAATTATACCAGCATGTTCGGCCAGATTCT
>JAQTRI010000148.1 GCA_028711905.1 Candidatus Wallbacteria bacterium
GAACCGAGATTTGCCGGTGCTTACTATAATCTTGGTCTTGCTTACAAGACCAAGGGGATGATCGATGAAGCCATTGCCGAATACAAGGGTGCCATTGAACTCAATCCGAATTATGCGGATTGCCATTACTATCTTGGCCTGGCATATTTGGAAAAGGGGCTGTTCAAGGAATCCATTGAATCCCTGAAAAAAGCCGTCAGCATCAATCCCAAGTTCAAGGAAGCCAAAAATTACCTTGGACTCTCTTACTTGAAACTGGGTGAATTGCAGGACGCCAAGGGAGTGTTGCTGGAGTTGATCGCTGAACACCCCCACTTTGCAGACAGCATAAATTATCTGGGAAAGACATATTTCATGCTTAAAGATTATGATAAAGCGTTGTCGACACTTCAGAACGCTCTGGAGATCAATTCCAGATACAATGAAGCCAGATACAACATTGGGAATGTGTATGAAGCGTTAAAGGATGTGAAAAAGGCTATTGAAGAGTACCAGCGGATTGTCAACGAGGGCAAGCCGGATGATACATTCGTGCTTCTCTCAAAGGAAAGGTTGTCAGTGCTGATGGCCTGAGGATGGTACACCGGTATTTCCCCAGACACTTGCCCGGACAGTGGAAATGAGTAAAATAGAAATACTTTGTTGCGTGGAGGATTGAAATGTCAAAGATATGCGAAGTATGTGGAAAGAAGCCCTGGACTGGTTTCCAGTTGAGCCATTCTCACATCAGGACCAAGAAACGCTGGATGCCCAATCTGCAGCGTGTGAGAGCCAAAATCAACGGTGCCAACCGTCGGATCATGGTCTGCACTAACTGTCTTAAGGCCGGAAAAGTGATGCGCGCCGTCTGAAGGATGCGTGGCTGAACCGCTTAATGAATGGGCGTCCCGCGTGGGTGCGCCCATTTTTTATTGTATGAGGTTGAATCATGAGAGTGATCTGGGGAAGATTCAAGGGTAAAAAGCTTATCATGTCAGAGGGGAAAGGTGTCAGGCCTCTGACTGATCGTGTCAAAATGGGGATATTCAATACCCTCTTCAATCTGATATGCATAGAAGATCAAAAGATTGCCGATGTGTTTTGCGGAACAGGCGGATTTGGTATTGAAGCCCTTTCGCTCGGAGCGTCAGCCGTTACTTTTATCGACCGTGATACAGCAGATGTGCAAAAAAATCTGACAGCTGTCGGCCTGGAGCAGAAGGTGCTGCGCGGTGAAGCGGCGGCCATGCTTGGAAGGCTTCCGCCAGATTCACTTGATCTGGTGTTTATGGATCCGCCATTTGCCATGCGTCTCGAATCCGGGCATTACCATTCTGCTGTAAAATCCCTGAAAAACGGGGGACTGGCAGTTATCAGATACTGCAGGGGCAATCTGGAGAACGGGGAGATAGAGGAATTGAATTGCTTCAAGGAAAAGGTATTCGGTGAGTCGATTGTCAGATTTTACACTAGTGGTCTGTAACACTTAATTCTATGATTACTGATCAGGAGAAAATCCTTTCGTTGAAAGGATTACCCAATCGGCAATATCACAAAATTAAGTGCAACAGGCCACTAGGCTTAAGGAGGATCGCCATGATTGCAGTTTACCCGGGCAGTTTTGATCCATTGACCAAGGGGCATCTTGATATCGTCAAGCGCGCTGTGACTCTTTTTGATCGACTTGTGATAGGTGTGCTGGACAATGCCGGAAAAAACACCCTGTTTTCCCTTGAAGAGAGAATAGCCTTGCTGCGCGAAGCGGTTGGCGGGGTCCAGCATGTTGAAGTCAAGGGTTTTGACGGGTTGCTTGTTGACTTTATGAAGAGCAACTCTTCGCGCATCGCCATTCGTGGTATGCGTGCTGTTTCTGATTTTGACTACGAGTTTCAGATGGCTTTGACCAACAAAGGGTTGTACAGTGAGATGGAGACGGTTTTCCTGGTCAGCAGGGGGGAATTCACTTTTATCAGTTCCAGTCTGGTCAAGGAGATTTTCCGGCTCGGCGGTAATGTCGGGGAACTGGTTCCGGATTGCGTTGTCAGGGCTTTGTCAGGGAAATTCAGGAACAGGTGATTTATCTTCTGCGAATATTTTTCTGGCGCAGATCAGCTTTGGCTGCAGTGGTTTTTTTCTCGCTGGCATTTTTAGTCCTGGAGGTCTTCAATGTTCTGGAGGCCAATCTGCACGGGATTTTTTGGCAGAAACTGAAGAGGGTTTACCCTGAGTCGTATCTGGTCCCATCACAGGGGACTGCATCTCTTGCGGCCTGGAGTGGAATATCTGGAACTTTTCCGGAAACAAATGAAATTGGGCTCAGGATGCACCCTCTCTGCCAGGTACCCGCAGTGATCGAATATGATGACCAGACGCTGGGGGTCATGCTCAATGCTTACCTTGATTTCAGCAAAAAAGCCGGGGAATATCCGGATGTTTTTCGCGGAAACCCCGAAGAATTCGGCATATGGATCGGCAAGAACATTGCCTGCAGCATGGGGGTAAAGCCCGGAGCGGCAGTCAGGCTGTTTCTTCTTGACCGGAATGCAGTTTTCCAGGTGGCCGGGACAGTTGAAACGGGGTTTTATGATTACGACAGCTATTATGTTTTCGGGTCTTTCGATCTGCTTGAGACACTGGGAGAGAGGCCTTTCATCAGCGAGGTCGAACTGCATGGGAACACACACTTTAAAGGTGATCTGGCCGGGAATTTCCCCGGTTTCAGACTGGAAAGCTTCTGGGAAAGAAATCCGGAACTCGCCAAGGCTTTTCGAACGGAGAAGCTGTTTTTCCTGATGATCAGAACGGTGTTTCTTGTTACAATTTTCCTGGTGCTGCTCGTGATTTATCAATGGAGACTGGATCGCATCAGGCGCGATATGCTGGTCGCAAGGGTTATGGGTATAGGGGGCGTGAGGATTTTTCTGGTGCTTTTCTTTGATCTGGTCATCAATTTTCACGCCGGGCTCGCTGCCTGTTTCATTATGATCAGTCCTTTATTCTTTTTTGTGCGGGAAATACGCCTGCCTGAAGGTATGTATGGTATTGAAAACCTTGAATTCCGCCAGGGCATGGCCATGAATGCCCAGGGATATGTCTGGCTGCTGCTGTGCGTGGCGCTGGTTTCGCTTCTGATCTTTACAAAGACGGTGCATGATGATATTATTGGTGAAATCAGGAGATAGACCACTGAGTGACAGGCACCGGGAGGCTTTGTGAAAGTAAATTTTGAACGGCACAATGGAAGCACAATCGTAAAGGTCTTTGAGGATATCGACTTTTACAACTCCGATGAACTCGAAGAAAAGCTCAACGAGATTCTTCCTGATGTTGAAGGAATTGTCCTTTCGCTAAAGGATGTGAGATATATCGACAGCTCCGGTCTGGGCATTTTAACCGGATTCCTGAGGAATTGCCGTGAAAGCGGAAAGGCCTTTGTTCTGGCGGAATTGAACAATGATGTGAAAAACATCTTTGAGCTGACCCGGTTGATCGACTTTTTCCAGATCGGGGACAATCTCGAAGATGCTATGTCCCTCATGAAAAAGAACGAAATCAAGGCCTGAAACTAATCACGATTTCCAGCGCGGGGATCATCAAAATTACCGAATCGTCCAACCGTGGAAGTAAAGACAAGAGAAAAAATATCGATTTCAGAGACATTCCCGTAGGCAAATGGGAATTCCAGGGTCTGCTTGATGGAGTTAAAGATCAATATTGATTTGTTGACGATTGTGGCAGAGGCTTAATATGGCAAAAATCTTTCTTTTTGATGTAAAGGAACTGAGGGGTGAGGAGCAGAGTATCCTTCTGGCTTTAAAGCAGTTCAATGAAGCGGCAGGACGCACTGGCAGAAAGTATCTGAAAATGCTTCTATTCGATCGCAGCGGAGAGAGCGATGCCCGCTGCTTTGACGGGTATGAGAAAATTCTGCCTGAATTGCGAAACGGGAATGTCTACAAATTCCGGGCAATTCCCGACAGTTTTAACAACAAGGAGTATCTCAAAGTATTGAGCATCGGTGCCTCCACTGAATTCGACCCCGGAGATTTCATCCCGGTTGCCCCGCACGATCCGGGAGTGATGCTCGCTTCAATGAGAGAACATGTGGCAATGATCGGGAACCCCTTTTTAAGGCAGCTGACGGATATTTTTCTGTCTGATGCTGAATGGGTTGAACGGTTTTCGCGCTGGCCGGCTGCCAAGGAATGGCATCATTCATACATGCACGGTCTTTTAGAACATACGCTCTCGGTCATGAAGCTGGTCGTGGCCGTTACCCCACGGTACCCGGACCTGGACCGCGATCTGCTCCTGGCAGGGGCTTTTTTTCACGATATAGGCAAGCTCGATGAGTATCAAATGAACGGTGTAATGATCAACATCAGTACCAGAGGCAGACTGCTCGGCCATATTATAACAGGCAGCACTATCATAGAGAAGGCTATCCAGTCCATTCCGGATTTTCCTCCCGGAACTTCTCAGGCGTTGCTGCACCTGATTGTTTCCCACCATGGGCAGCTGGAGTGGGGGTCCCCGAAACAACCGGCTTTCCGCGAAGCCGTGATTCTGCATCTGCTGGACTATCTCGACAGCCAGCTGACAGGCATGCATAGTCTGCAGCCGGGAACTGTCGGCGGTGAGTGGAGTGATTTCAACAAGTTCATGGACCGTCAGGTTTTCCTTTATCACAGGAGCGAAGGGGCAGACACAGATGGTTCTCAGCGCTGAACTGCTTTTCGAGGAAGGATACAGGTTTCAGCAAAAAGGCCGGTATCAGGAAGCTAAGGACGCATATGAGAAACTATTGCGGCATGACGCGGCTAATGTGGCTGCTCTCAACAACCTCGGGGTTGTTAATCTTGGCCTTGGAGATTATGAAAAAGCGCTCGAATGTTTTGAAAAGTTAGCGACTCTTGAAAGAAGGGACAGTGATGCTTTTTTTAACATGGGGAAAGTGCTTTTTCATCTGCGCAGATTCGAGCAGGCTCTCAAGGCTTTCAAAATGGCGGAGCGTTACCGTCCTGGGGATTTTCTGATTGTCAAAAATCTTGGCATGGTTCACATTGAACTGGGTCAGCTTCCTGAGGCCATACTTAATTTCCGGCATCTTCTTAAAATGAACGGGTCGGACTGGGAGTGTCACCATTGCCTTGCGCGAGCGCTTTACATGCAGCGCAAGTTCAATGAAGCCCTGAAACACATTGAGCAGGCACGGGATCACAATCATGATTCCAGGACGCTTCTGATAATGCATGCGGATATTTTGCGCAAGCTGGACAAACCTGACGAAGAGGAAGCGGTCTTGTATACTGCATATGATCTCAATCCTTCGGATCAGGAAATTTTCTGCCGGATTACAGAGTTCTTCATCGCCGGAGGCAATCTGGAAAAAGCCCGGCGCATTGTCGAAGGTTTTCTGGTCAGCAATCCCTATAATTTTATGGCTAACCGTTTTCTCAAAGAGATTGATGCCAGACTGGAAAACCGTCCAGCAGGCGATATTCTGACCCGGGATGTTGAAAAACAGGTTGGAAAGTCGCTCAATCCTGACCAGATCAGGCGCGATTACCAGTCTTTCTGTCAGCGCGGGGATTTTGAAGCCGGTATCAACCAGTTTCGCAGATACCTGCAGCAGGAGCCGGATAATCAATTGCTGAAGGAAAAGCTCGCCTGCCTTGTGGACGCCTCGGGAAAGGCGGATGAGGCTTTATCATTGATTGATGAATTACTTGGCAAGGGACGCTCTGAAACCCTGCTCCTGGAAAAGGGCGGGATTCTTTTCAGGGAGAACAGGCTATCCGAAGCCCGGGTGATTTTCCAGGAGATTCTAACCGCCAATTCTCAATCTGCGCCGGCCATGCTGTATCTGGGGAAGATCGCCATCGTTGAAGGGAAGTCGGATGATGCGGTTTCATACCTCGAACGATCAATCTCAGCGTCTTCTGATTTCCGCGAAGCTGCGCTTATTCTTGGGGAACATTACTATCATAAAGGCGATCTTTATCACGCGATGGAGTTTTTCAGCAGGGTGATCCGATTTTTCCCGGACGAAAAGAAGGCCTTGTATTTTCTCGGTATGATTTATTACCAGGAAGGGACGCTAAGCCAGGCGCAAAAAATGTTCGTCAAATATATCGATTTCAACCCTGATGACTATGCAGTCCAGTACCTCCTGTCCTTTATCCTTCTCAGGCAGAAGAAGGTCAAACCGGCAAGAGATATCTGGCAGACGCTGTCTGAAATTTCGCCGCGCAGTATCGATGAATTGCTTGTCAAGGCCAGAGCGCTGATCTTTCTGGAGGAGTACCAGTCCGCCCTGAGGGAACTGCGCAAAGCAGAAGCAGCGGACGAGACCAGCGGCACAGTGTATTACTATCTCGGATTGCACCATCTGATCACAAATAATCTGGCGCAGTCGCTCAAGGATTTTTTTCGTTCATGGCAACTTAATCAGGAGAGTTTCACTGAAGAAACCGCAGTTATCGCCAGATATTTCAACAGGGAAAAACTGGAAATCCTGGTATCAGCTTTTGAAGACAACAATTCAACAGTCGCCAGAGATATCGCGCTTTATCTCAGGTCCGCTCTCAACTCATCCGGAAATAAATAGAATGTGAATTTTTTTCCTTTTGTTTCCGATACATTCTTCGATGAGGCTTAAGTTCATCCATAATTTTTTCCTGTACTGGGTGATTTTTACGATCTCTGCCGGAGCAGCGGAAATCCCTGCCGGGCATGAGTCGTATGATCAGTTATCGGCCCTGGCTGAGGCTGCGGGGATATCTGAGATTACCAGATCCAGGATCAGTTCCAGGATGAACAAGGGTGAAATGGCCGGATTGCTGGCCAAGATTCTGATCGACAACTCCTATGTCGAACTGGAAGATCGCAACGGAGAAAGGTCCCCTCTTTTTATAAAACTGCGCACTCTGCTGCCTGAACTGAGAAGTATCTGCTATTTCCTGCGCGATGAATTGAAGAAATACTATCAAATCGATCAATTTTATCTGGAGCAGGAGTTTTCAAAACTGGAAAGAAACAGGTCTGACAATGCAGCGGGTACAAAGCACTCCGTTTCGGTGGAAAGAGAACGAGATAGCAAGGTGCAGGAAACTTATGGCCTGATGGTTAATCGTGAAAAAACGCATGAATTAGTGGAACGGGTCCCAGAACCTTTATCAGAGGAACTGGAGGAAGAACTTAAAAAACTTTCGGCTGAGCGGATGTCAGGAAAAGTCCAGGAAGCGAATAATGAAGTTGCAAAAAACAAGATAGTAACGCCAGGCGTGGGGACAGGCGAAGTGCCGATAAATCAGCTCCCTGATTTACCGGACCATAAACTTCAGGAAATATTGGAACTGGAAAACAGGCTCAAACTATTGATTGAGGAGCGGAAAAAGGTGCTGTCATCCCAAGATTCTGGCGGGTTGTCGGCTGAAACCGAACAGAAACCTTTGACAGGACTGATAGAAGCACAAGACGGGAATGAGCTGGAAAAGGAAAAGAAGGGGCTCTGGCTCTTTGAAGAAGAAATGGGAAATTTAGACAAGGAACTGGAAGAATTCCAGAGCGATATGATCATTGAAAGCATTTTCCAGTCCGAAATCGCCAAAAGAACCGAAAGCAGAACTGTGGAGGTTGGATCGGCTGAGCCTTCTCACAGTGCAGGCGTGGTTGAAAGCATCTCTCCTGGTATGACGCAGGAAGTGCAGGTACATCATTCTTCTTTGGAGCCGGATGCGTTTGACGAGGTGCAGAATCGAGAAGTCCGGACTCTGCTCGACTCCATCCGCAAAGATATAAACCGAAGGATCGCCGGTAATTCCGAGCAGGAGATCAGAAAATACAGGAAAAGCTGGGAAAAGCACAACAAGCGTCCTGAAGTGGAAAAAATGAAGGATTCCGGTCCCTTCCGGTTCGAGGATATGCTGGACAAGGTGGAAAAAGATCTGGAGAGGATCGAACGAAAAATAGAGGAGCGGGAAAGCGGTTCCTCCGCCGACATCGGTTCATCTGCCCCT
>JAQTRI010000149.1:0-3390 GCA_028711905.1 Candidatus Wallbacteria bacterium
AACCCTGTTCATCAACGATTATCCGCTCGATAAGATCTTCAAGATCAAAGGCATCTCTTTCACAGTCATCGGCATTACTAAAAGCAAAGGCGATGCCGGCTGGTCCAATCCCGATTCAGCCCTTTTCATTCCATATACCAGCATGCAGCGGAACCTTACAGGCACTGAGTTTTTCGACTCCATCAATCTGACGGTTTTTGATGAGAAAAACCTGGATGCCGTCAAAGAAGCCATCACCAGTTCTGTGCGCCGGCTGCACAGGCTTCAGGGAGACGCAGAAGACGATTTCTCGATCAATGATATGACTGAAATTCTGGAAAGCCTCGAAAAAACCGCTCTCATCTTCAAGCTGCTCCTCTCCGGGGTAGCCGCTCTGGCTCTTCTGGTGGGCGGTATCGGCATCATGAACATCATGTTTGTCACAGTCACAGAGCGCACCAGGGAAATCGGCGTCAGAAAGGCTCTCGGTGCCAAGCGCAGGGACCTGCTGATGCAGTTTCTGATCGAAGCTATAGTCATCACTTCAATCGGGGGCCTGATCGGAATTTTTTCAGGAGCGGGCGGCATACTGGTGTATAACCATTACGCGCCTGAAACATATTTCAAGGGGAGCGTAGACATCTCGTCAGTCCTGATCTCAGTGTTTTTTTCCATATCAGTGGGCGTGTTTTTCGGATTCTACCCAGCGCTCAAAGCCGCCAGACTCAATCCGATCGATGCTCTCAGGTACGAATAACGGAGGTTTTCATGAAGCGCTATCTTTTGCTGCCGCTGATCGCTACAGTGTTTTTTTTCGCCTGGTCCTGCAAAAAATCGGACAGCACAGTTGAGCAGACCGGCCCGGTCGCGCATAAAATCGAGAATGGCAGCATAATCATCAATGTTTCAGCTTCAGGATCTGTCAGATCCAATTTTGATGTGGAGATCAAGTCCAAGTCCAGCGGGCAGGTGATAAAACTGCCCTTTGACATCAGCGATGCTGTAGAAAAAGGCGAACTGATAGCCGAGCTTGATCCCACTGACGAGCTGAGGAATGTTGAGCGCAAGCGCATCGGCCTGTTCAATGATAAGGCCGGCTACGACAAGGCCATATCTTCCTATAACAAGTTGCTGGTGGAAAGCTCATCAAGCGAGAAATCCGTTGCAGCCAAACTCGCCTCCAGTAAAACCGCTTTTGACAATGCCAGGAACAAGCTTTCCAGACAGAAAGAATTCTTCAAGAACCGTTTCATCAGCACCGAAGAAATCGAAACTGTGCAGGAGAGTTACGACAGGGCGCATAACAGCCTGATCCAGATCCAGCTGGAAAAGGACAATCTGGTGACACTGATAGATGATATCAGAACCAGAAGCGCGGAAGTGGCGCTGGCACTCAACAGGGTCAGGATGGCGGAACTCGACCTGGCCGATGCTGAGCTGCGCCTTGCAGAAACCAAGATCTATTCCCCGATTGATGGCTTTGTCGTGGAAAGACAGTCCCAGCTCGGCCAGATCGTGGCCTCAGGTATTTCCAATGTCGGAGGCGGCACAGCCCTTTTTAAGATCTCAGACCTGTCCAGGCTCTTTATTGAAACAGCGATTGACGAAAGCGATATCAGCAAGCTGGAAGTCGGGAACCGCGCCTCCATCAATGTCGAGGCCTATCCGGACAAGCGCTTCCTCGGCGAGGTGATCCGCATAGGCATTAAGGGAAATGAGCAGAGCAACATCGTCACCTTTAAAGTCGAAATCGAGGTGATTGACGAGGACATGCATCTGCTTAAACCCGGCATGACCGCCAATGTTGAGATCATGGTGGCATCAGCGAGAAATGTCTTAGTCGCACCGGCCAAGGGTGTTTTCGGCGACAAGGATGGATTTTATGTGAAGCTCCCTGGCGACAAGACTAAGCGGGTCAAGGTCGGGTTGAAGTCCATTGATCGTTACGAGATCATCGAAGGCCTGACTGAAGGCGAAGAAATTATGATAGACCGGGACACACAGAATTCCTGGACCAACCGCCGCGGAGGTCCTGGTATCCGTATGATGGGAGCTCCGGGGGGCAGGCATTAAATGTCCCAGGTTGTCACTTTGAAAAACATCTGGAAAAGCTATCTGATGGGCACTGTCAAGCTCACGGTATTGAAGGGCGTCTCCCTGGAAATTACCAGGGGAGAAATGGTGGCCATAGTCGGCAAGTCCGGCAGCGGCAAGAGCACACTGATGAACATCCTCGGGTGCCTCGATGTCCCGGATTCAGGAGAATACATTCTGGATGGACGCGATGTGGCCAAGCTCTCGGATGATCAACTGGCTGAGGTGAGAAACCGCAAGATCGGTTTCGTTTTCCAGAATTTCAATCTTCTGCCCAGAATGTCCGCCCTGGAGAATGTCGAGGTACCCCTGCTTTACGCAGGTTATCATCAGGCCCAGGAAAGGGCTTTCCATGCGCTGGAAAAGGTCGGACTGGCCGACCGGGTCAAGCATGAACCAGGGCAATTGTCCGGCGGCCAGCGTCAGCGTGTAGCTATTGCCAGGGCTCTGGTCACCAGTCCGGAAATGATTTTGGCCGATGAACCCACAGGGAACTTAGACACCAGAACCGGGATTGAGGTGATGGAGTTCTTCAAGATGCTGAACAAGGAAGGCGCTACCATTATTGTGGTTACTCATGACACTGAAACAGCTGAATACTGCAGCAGAATCATCAAAATCGAAGACGGCGCTGTAGCACTTTAAAACCGGTGTTTTTCCACATGACAGATGACCGTCCGGTCTTGTCTACCGGTACAAACCAGTCACCATAAAATAACTCTTGCAATGTTATATCGGTATTGAGACAATGTAAAGTGACATGCTGTTACAGGCAAATTTCATCAAGGAGAACTGAATGAACACCAGCAAACTGTACGTGGGGAATCTCTCTTATTCCGTAACCTCACGCGAACTCACGGACCTTTTCTCGCCGCACGGAACCGTCAAGGATGTCAAGGTCATCGAAGGCAAAGGTTTCGGATTTGTCGAGATGGGTTCCCCCACGGAAGCCGAAGCTGCCAAGAACGCCCTCAACAACCAGGAATTCAGCGGCAGACAGCTCAAGATCGACGAAGCCAAACCCCCGAAGCCGCGCAGTGATTTCGGCGGCGGTGGCGGCGGCGGCAGAAGAGGCGGTCGCTATTAATTTCTGACTTACATCAGAAAGCCAAACAACCCGGGTCACAGACCCGGGTTGTTTTTTTGATGACCGTATGAGCGTAAGCGAATTACGGGCATCAATACCCGAACGCAGTGAGTGGTATGACAGTTCGCTGTGCGTTACACTATACGAACCCGAACCCTGAGCAGTAGCTCAGGGCAAGAGTCTCTAAGCACCGAATCTATGTTCGGTGCAAGAGTCTCTTTGCGCAGTGA
>JAQTRI010000149.1:3490-7931 GCA_028711905.1 Candidatus Wallbacteria bacterium
TATGACAGTTCGCTGTGCGTTACACTATACGAACCCGAACCCTGAGCAGTAGCTCAGGGCAAGAGTCTCTAAGCACCGAATCTATGTTCGGTGCAAGAGTCTCTTTGCGCAGTGAGTGGTATGACAGCTGTTGCATCACCTAACATTACAGAAACCCTGCAAGTGCGAATCGAACGACCAGATCCTGACACGGTAAGCCCGGTACAGTTCGCAGGCCTTTTTATATTCCTCGACTATAGACAGATCGCTGAAGCTCCAGCCTTGCATGGCTGCGTCTGGAAATTTGTTCAACCAACTAAGAAGTTCTTTCCTATCCGGCAGACTGGTCATTTTGTATGGGAGTTCTCCGTTGATGGCTTTAGTGACATTATCAACAAAATCCTGACTATAAGTTCGCCTGCTGCTTCCACTGATTCTGGAAATGAATGCCCCTGTTTCCCAGACGGTTGCCAATGGTAGCATAAAGCAATCGTGTGCGGAAAATCTTGTTTTAATCTCTTCCTGTACTTCGTTTTTATGTTGATTTCTTCCAGGTATATCAAGCACATTCATGTAAACGGTCGTGTCGAGAAGAACAACATCATTCATGCTTTCCTCCCGAGTGCATATTCTGCAACCACATCTCCGCCTGTTTTTTGCGTTCCTCATCATTCGGCTGGAATTTGACAAACCGCTCTAAAATTCCTTCGGTCATCAGGTGCCCCAACGATCCCTGACAAATCAGTTCAGGATAGTGCGGCACATCCCGTAGCCTGACAAGCCTGCTCGCTCCGTCCTTTGGATCGCGATAGCAGAACACCACATCAGGCACAGCACTGTCCGGGAGTGCATCCAGCAAAGCAGGATTGTGAGTGGAGAGCAGCACGCGCAAGCTGCGCTTTTCCGCAACAGCCTGAATCTGCTGCATCAGATGACCGGCACGGCTCGGGTGAACGCCATTGTCGATCTCTTCGATGACCACCATGCTGCCTTCGGGCGCGGAAAGCAGCGCTGCCGTTATTGCAAGAACGCGCAGAGTACCGTCAGACAAGAGCGTTGCGTCAAAGATTTTCTTCTCGCCGCCGAAAGTCTCGGTCAGTTGCACCATGACTTCTTTTTTCGGGCCTGTCAAAAAACTTAAAGATTCAATATCCTGCTCAGGAAGACTGCGAATAAAGTCAAGAATGGTATTACGATTAACTATCGCGCATTCCTGACTTTGAATAAAGTCAAGAGTGGTTTGATTTTGCTGGTCTTCGTTTCCCCATAGTGCGTAAAGAACGCTTGATAAATTAGTACCGTCACCGAGCAGACGGCGGTCGGTCGGGTGGCTGTATTCACGCATTTTTGCCGGATTGGGATCAAGGAAAATGATGTCGGATAAAATGCGCTGATATTCTTTGACGGTTTTGGGAATTACTTCCTGGGATTTTTTGTGGTCTTTGTCAAAGCAGGATGGACTGTCAAGTTGATTGAATACAGCCATCTGATCGCTGCAGGTAGTGACGGGTTTATTCCTGCCCCTGGAGAAGTTGTTGTATTCGACACCAACATCTGTACCAGTTCCTTGAGAAGGTTGCTTAATCCCATAAAGATCTACCGTGACCCCATCCGCTGTTATATGTTCTACGGCTATATGCAAACCATCGGATCGGTTTTCAAGAGCCATCTCAAACTTGTTCCACTCATGCCCGTTTGTTTCACAACGAAACGCAAACCAACCGTTTTTTTGATATCCCAATTCATCGAACCGTCCACGGAAGATGCGCTCCTGGGAATTGCCGTTGTATTGCAGGCTTGTAAGCTTATGCCCCTGCGCCAGCCATGAAAGGAAATGCAACCCTTCAATGATGTTGCTTTTACCCGATGCATTAGCACCAATCAGCACAGTCAGCGGGCCGAGGGGTAAACGAACCTCCTGGTTGTAGCTTTTGAAGTTTTGAAGCTTGAAAGCTGTAAGCATGGCTGACGCTCCTTTGTTCCTATACTATCAAGTTATCATTTCCTTTCTAAAATAAAAAACCCGCCGGAATTAAGCTTGCCTGAGGCAGAGGCTCGGCGGGTATGCCGAAATCATCATCGCACAATCCGATTACTTTTTCAATTTCTCGCACAGCCTGTGAGAGAATTTCCTCAGATGTCACCCGCGATTTGATGAATTCTAAGAATTGCCTGTATTCATGGGTGATCATCACAGACTGGGGATTGGTGTGTTTTACCAAGTTATCCTCATCCTATCGTGATATCTTTTTCCGTTTTTCAATCATGGCCTGGGTCCGCTCGATTTCTGCGGCCAGATCCTTTTCATCCGGAAGAGCAGTCCGGTACTCAGCTGCCAGCACCTTGTTCGGAAGCCCTTCGAGCGCATACTTGGCAACTGCCTCGTCTTTCCGGGCGCAGAGGATAAGGCCTACCGGCGGATTTTCACCGTTCAGAACCCAGTGTTCCCGTGCATAGTTGAGATAGAGATGCATTTGTCCGGCATCAGCGTGGGTGAACTTGCCGATCTTCAGATCTATGATCACCAGGCATCTGAGGCTGCGGTGGAAAAAGAGCAGGTCAACTCGATACCATTCGTCGCCGATGCGCAACCGTTTCTGCCTGCCGATGAAGCAGAAATCGCTGCCCAATTCCAATAAAAAGGTCTCCAGATGACGGATCAGGGCGCATTCCAGGTCAGTCTCGGAATATTCATCCTTGAGCCCGAGAAATTCGAGTATAAAAGGGTCTTTGATTTCCACTGATGGAGGCTCGTGATCTTCCGGCAGCGCTTTCTTTCCCTTGACCAGCATAGCGGCTTTGTTTCTGGATAATGCAGTACGCTCGTAGAACTGGGAATTGATCTGCCGATCGAGCTGCCGCACAGTCCAGCCGCCGCGCAAGGCTTCGGTTTCGTAAAAACGCCTGGCATTCTCGTTCTTTACCGAAAGCAGACGGACATAGGCTGACCAGGGAAGTAAAAAATTCGTGGCTATACTACCCAGGTTAGATTCTGCAGACACTGTCTGCAGAATTCTTCGGCTTCCAGATTGTGCAGACACTGTCTGCGGAATTGGCCATGCAAGGTAAAATGCCTTCATCTGCCAGACATTGCGGACTGAAAAACCTTTGCCATAATGAGTGGAAAGGTCAGCAGCCAGACGCTCAATAAGCTCTTCGCCATATTCAGCCCGCACTTCGCCTTTCTGCTCAAACTCCACAATCCGTTGCCCGATCGTCCAATACGCCGCAGTCATGATGCAGTTTACAGAACGAACTGCCGCTCTTCTGGCCTCTTCGATGACAGAGGAAATGTCCCCAAGAATGGAGTCATACTGTTGATCAAGGTCGTTCTTGTGTTTTCTCAATTTTTTAGTCATTGACTCCTCGTTCTGCAAGGTCATTTTTCATGAAAAACAAGAGCCGGTTTTCTTACCAATTTTCACCCTTTAGGCGGGCAGTTATCGTTGCCGTGGCTGTCCTTCTGCTGAATTTTGCCGTCTTTCCCGTGGATCACAAACTCAGTTCCTTGATTGATGCTAATCTGCCTCCCGGCATCGACAGCGTCTTTCTTTGTGTCAAAATGCCCGCTGGCGCGATCAGCCCCGGCCTTTTTCACATCCCATCCGCCATTGGGATTGTGGACTACATGGTGAGAGTTGTTAGGCATTTTTTCCTCCTTTTTTGCAGTAAATATTAAACAAAAAAACATGAGCCCTTACAGAGATTGTCAATGAATTTTATAGTATGCGCACTACTTATTTTACCGAATGAGTATTTTGCCTACTTCGCAACATTGTCACCCCAACTCCTTACACCTGATAAACCTGAACCCATCGCGCCTGGTGATGACCGCCACATCCACAGGCCCCCCGCATGCCCGCATGCCGACCGACAGCCTCTGGGCATCGATAGTGGTCTGAACAGCGAAAACCGCCAGATCAACACAATCCTGCAAAGGCATGGCCTGCAGCGGAATCATCATCTGCAGCTTGCGTAACTCCGCCATCAAATCATCCATCTGGGCGGGTTTGAGCTTGAGTTTTTCCATCACAATGCCGGGAAGACGCGGGTCAAACCCCTGAATCAAACGGTCCACATACTCGCGCTGACCTCCCCAGACCATGCCGAATTCATTATCCATGGCGTTTTTTTCCACAGGATCGATTCTGTGAGGGATATCCACCTGATAGACCTTGCCGTACGGCTCATCCTCATCAAATCCGGCTACAACGAATGTCATGTCCGGCCCCTTGAAATCCTCAGGCATCTCTCTCAGCCACTGGCCGTTGAAAAAAGCTCCGATGCATTCAGCCACCTGGCGGACCGGCAGGCGCTCCAAAGGAAGGGTAGCCTCGAATTCAGTCATGAAACTGTGCGCTGTGCGCAAGCCTATGGCAGCCATGCCGTAAGTGACAATTCCGATCGAAGCATTGGCCCCGCTTAACGAAAAGAGCTTGGACGCATTATCGAAATTGACCAG
>JAQTRI010000150.1 GCA_028711905.1 Candidatus Wallbacteria bacterium
AAAAAGCCTGTCTTTTGTATGGCTTGGTCTGGTCGTGCCTGATGCTGTCCTTGAAGGCTGATTCTGCCTCATTGTATTTCTTCCACTCCCTGTAACATTTGCCTATGTGCCAGTAACAGCCGTTCTGCGAGGCATATGCGGAATCCATTTTGATGACCTGCCGGAAAAGCTCGACTGCTTCACCGTAATTCTGGGCGTAATATGCATCTTTTGCCTGGGAAAACACTTTTTCCACAGTTTCTCTGCCGCTGGAGCCAATGCAATATTTTTTGTTCAGGACTGTATACAGGTCAAAGGCCGGGTCAATAAATGCCTTTTGCTTGCCGAACTCGTCCTTGTCGCCTGAATTTATCAGTTCGTTGATGGCCTGAGCATGCATGGTTACCACCAGTAATCCGAAGCGCTCGATCAATTCCTGGATCGGGTTGTTCCATTCAGAAAAACTCACTTGCGCGTTCTGTGATTGCGCAATGATCTTTCGGATGCGGGAGAGGTAATCGCTTCTCTGTGCGCGAATGTTTGATTGCAGCAGCAGTTCTTCGATTTTGCCTGCAAGGATACCGAGGCCGTTCTTTTCGTTGCTGGTGGCGCGTGTGAAACCATCCTCGAACTGATCGAATAAAGGGTAACGGGTGTAGGGGCTGATCCATGTATCAGCCCGTGATTGGACGGGGACAGGCCGTATCTGAGGCAGAGGGATTTGGGAACGGCCAGTCCCCGATTCCATGGTTTTTATGTTTTCGACAATCTCTGCAGCAATCACCGCTGACTGGCGTTCGTTTTCGTCAAGCGAGGCTGCATATACCTGCTCGGCAGCATCCTTGGCGGATTCATCGGACAGGGTTTTGGACAGATGCAATGTCCAGAGGGATGTGTTGATCAGTGCCTTCAATGAGGAAAAATTTTGAATGATGAATTTTGAATTTTGAATTGGGGAAAAATCCGCTGCGGTGGACGGGGACAGGTTGCGGCTGGGGGCGGAGGATTTGGGAACAACCAGTCCCCGGGCGTCAGACATATAACCATGGGGGGGAACATTATCTGATTTTGCTGAAACCGCTGAAAATGAAATCATCGCAATAATCAAACCAAACCATAAGCCTGTTTTCATAACACTCCCCCTTTTTCGTTTACAGACATATTATAACCGGTTTTTTAGAATTGTCTGTAGTAATTTTTATGACAAAGTGGCATAATGCCAATAATATGGATCAGCAGCCATCTCCGCAGCCCACGCCGCAATTGCGGCACTGCTCAGCGCATGACGGGGTTTCCTCGAATCTGTAAGCATCTTCGCGTTCCTGCCAGAGATAGTCTTTAGTTACTCCAGTGTCGACTGTGTCCCATGGCAGTATTTCGTCCTTTCCTCGCGGACGCAGAAACCACTCCTGGTCGATTCCGCAGTCGGAGAAGGCCTGATCCCAGGCACTGGGATTGAATTGTGAACTCCACGAATCCATGCAGGCCCCGAGCTCTGCTGCCCGCACAATCACTTCTGACAGTCTGCGGTCCCCTCTGGCCAGAACAGCTTCCAGTCTGGAGGCGGCGAAATCGTGATAACTGAAGCGGATGTCCCGGCTTAAGCGCGAGCGCAGAAGCTGGATCTTGGCCTGCAGGGAATCGATGTTTTCAAACGGTTCCCACTGAAATGGAGTGTGCGGCTTGGGCACGAAATGGGCTACAGAGATCGAGAGGTTGAAACGCCGGCCGTGCTTTCTCCGCCCGATGGCGAGGGCTTCACGGCAGAAAGCGGCTATGGCTGTCACATCCTCATCTGACTCAGGGACAAAGCCGATCATGAAATAAAGCTTCAGGTTCTGCCAGCCCTGGTCAGAAGCCAGAGCCACAGTTTTGAAAAGTTCCTCGTCAGTGACTTTTTTGTTGATAAATCGCCGGATGGTTTCGCTGCCGGCTTCAGGCACAAGGGTAATCCCGGTTTTTTTCAGACCCCCCATCTTTTTCAGTAAAGGCAGGCTGGATTCACTGACGCGCAGGGAGGGCAGGCTGAGGGTGATTCTCTGTTCTCTGGAAATCGGGCTCAGGCCGTCGATCAGTTCGGCGATACCGCTGTGGCACAGGCTGGAGAGCGAGGACAATGAAAGTTCTTCCCATCCTGTGGAGGCCAGCATATCCTCTGCAGTTGAAAGCAGTTTAGAGATGCTCCGTTCCCTGCGCGGCCGATAAATGTATCCGGCTAAACAGAAACGGCATCCGAAATCACAACCGCGCTGGATTTCCAGAATAGCCCGGTCATGGACGATCGAGGTATAAGGCACGATGTCGTGCAGATTGACAAAGGCCGAGTCCAGGTCTTTAACCAGGGTTCGCCTGACCGGATCAGACGGTGAGACTGACTGGATGACAGGCCCGTTGAACTTATAGTCATAGAGAGCCGGATCATACACTCCACTCAGGGAACGGCAGGCTTTGACTGCAGCTTTATTATCCGGCCGGTGCTCCTGTACGGTTTTGATGATCTGGGGTAAAACATCTTCTGATTCGCCGATGTGAAACATGTCGAAAATGCCGGAGAGCGGTTCGGGGTTGACAATGGACGGCCCGCCGGCGAGAATGAGCGGTCCTTCTGATGTGCGCTTGCGCGCAAGCGGCTCGATTCCTGACAGTTTCAGGATGTGCACAATATTGCTGCATGTCAGTTCGTGCTGGACTGTGAAACCCAGAATGTCGAATTCAGCCAGATCCCGCCGTGACGATAAGCCCCAGAGGGGAATGCCATCCTGCCTGAGAATGCAGGCCAGATCCGTATCCGGCAAAAAAGCGCGGTCTACGAACACGCCATCGATTCCATCCAGCAGGCCATATAGTATGCGCAGGCTGAGATTGGAGCAACCCACCTCATAAAGGTCAGGATAGATCAGGCAGATCCTGAGAGAACTTTGCTCAAAACTCTTTTTTGAGACATTCAGTTCAGTGCCGAGGTAGCGGCCGGGTTGCATGATCCGTCGCATGAGCGATTTGAAGTCAGTTTCCTTCAGCATTTTCGACCTTTTCTTCGGTTTGCGCAATTTTATTCTGTACATACTGGTTGTTACGGTCAAGTGCCAGCGCATTTTTGTAATAGAACCTGGCTTTGTCCAGATTGTGGTCAGCGAGGTACATATCCCCCAGATTGACATAGGCGTTGATCTGGCGCGGATTTTTCTCAATGGCTTTGAGGTAGAGTTCTTCGGCCTTTGTGTGGATCGACTGATACTGGTAGATACACCCGAGGCGGTAGTAAGCTTCCCCGGACTCCGGATTAAACTTGATGGCCATTTTGATCTTATCGATGGCGCGCTGGATATCTCCCCGTTCGTAACTGACCCAGCCGGCTTTGAGAAGCACGACCGAATCATCAGGTACCAGCCTCAGATATTTTTCATAGAAGCTCAGGGCGACTTCCTTGTTTCCCTGGCCATAGTAAATTTCGGCCATGGCAAAAATTCCATCGATATGATTGGGATCAAGCTGAACTGCTCGTTCGATCTCTTTCTGACCACGCTCGGTGTTTTTCATGCGCATGAAGCAGACACCCATGTTGTAGTGGGCTTCGGCAAAAGAATCGTTGATCTTGATGGCTTTGAGAAAATAAGCTGCCGCTTCTTCGATGTTTCCTTTGTGCACCGAGATCAGGCCGAGGGAATTGTATGAAGCAAAGTAATTGGGGTCCAATTCCAGAGAGCGCCTCAGGAGGGGAAGGGCTTCATCGAATTTACCGTTACGGGCTAAAGTTGAGCCAAGGTTGTAATGGGCTTCAGCGCTGTTTCTGTATTCAGGAAGCAGAGTCAGCCGGTTGTTTTTTTTCTTCTGGCAGCCGGTTATGGTCGTGAAAGCAACGATAATGAGAACGATGATGGCAAATCTGCTGTTCATCGGGAATCCTCCAGAATTTCTTGCAGTTCGGACCAGCACTGGTCCAGTTCGTTGTCTGCAGTGTCGAACGCTTCTCTGTGTTCGAGAATTTTGAGAGCTTCAGAGCGCAAGTCAAGCTGAACATAGCAGTTTGCCGCATAGAAAGCAAGATAAGGATCGCCGGGAAAGAGTGTGCGGCACTCTGCGAACATCTCTCCGGCCTCTTTGAAACGATGGGATCTGTATGCGTCAAGAGCTGCGCTGACCGGATCCTGAATCTCTCCCTTGCGCAGAACAAGATAACCGTCTGATTCGGTAAGCAGATAGAGCTTGCGATCAGGTGTGATTGTGAAAGAAAGGCAGGGGAAAGCGTCCTTGGGAAACATAGGTTTCAAGAAAGTTCCGGCGGCAGTGTCAAAAGCCAGAAGGCTGCCACCGGACTGTAACCACATGATATTATAGCGGTCAGTCAAAGCATATAACGGGTCATTGAGAATTGTGGCCAGCATGATTTTTTTGATAAAATCTCCGGAATGGTTGAAGATGAAAAGAGAAGTGTCGGAAACATCTAAAACATACAGATGTGACAGGCTGTCCACAGAGATGGTGCAAGCGCGCCGGAAGAGGGGGCTGATGCTGTTGTCGGTTTTTCCAAGGTTGCCGAGGCGATAGATCTGGTCTCCGTTTTTAGAGTATTTTAGAACAGTCTGAGACTCCTGCCGGAACAGATACACTGACTCGTCAGGACCGAAGAGCAGTTGGTCGAAAACGGAAAAAGGCAGCTGGCGTGTGGTCCCTGGAACCGGGAACTGCTGATTGGTGTATTTCGCAGTGATTTTTTCGATGTTCCCCTGCACTCTGTTGACGAAATAAAGACTGCCCGATGCATCGAACACAATGTTGGAATCACGGGAAAAAGCGTTCAGATTGTAAAGAATGTTCTGTACGATATTGTCCGTGGCCTCGTCAGCCACTGCGAGCATCTGTGTGGCCGCGTCAGCCATATAATACTGCATGGCCGAATCGCGGAAAAAATAAAAATCAAAATAGTGAAACAGCAATTCATACTTCTTGATCCTCTGTCCGAAATTGTTGAACAGGTAAAACCCGTCAGAATCATGCACCAGAAAATGCTGGTCATAGGTAGGAATAAAATCCTTGAGGCTTGAAGCGCATTCGATCGGGACTTTTTCGATCCTGCCGTCTGAAAGCAGATGAAAGATCTCGTTCTGGGCTGAGTAATACAGGGCTTGCGTCTTGGCCCGCCTGAACCTGTCGATTTTGCGGTTGCGTACCAGATAGCGCCGCACCAGTTTGAGCTTGTTGTTATACTGTAATATAGCGTCACCACTCTGCAGAAAAATGTCGCCGACCGGGTAAACTAAGTAATTCTGGAAAGAAACCTCCAGGTTGTTGAGCATTTCGCCTTTTGGTGAAAACAAAACGATTTTTTCAGGATAAAAAAGCAGGATGTTCCCGTTTTCCAGTGCTTCGATTCCCGCAAGGTTGTATGTGGGCATTTCGATTGTCAGCGTGATCTTTCCCGCAGCGCTGAACTGGGTGATGAGCGGATGGTCGAAATTGTACTGGAAAATCGTACTGCCGCAAACGATCAGGCGGTGGCCATTGTGCAATTTGTCCTCGTGAATCTGACCAAGAAAATTTCTGACGCGAGTCATATCGAAATCGAGGCTGACGATCTTTCCTTTAGCACTGTCGTTGAAGAGAATAGTATCCTCTCCCGCCGTAAAATTCTGGATGGTCATGTCAGGGTCGGTAAAGGTTCTGACAATGGATGATTCCAGGTTGCAGGACTTGATATGATTGAACTGCCTGGAATAAAAGAAGACCGTTGACTGGGAAACGAAAAACGGGTGTGGATCGACTTCCCCTGATTTAAACGGAAGTTTGATGTTTTCGAGCCTGGAAACGCATAGCGCACTTCGCTCCGCCTGAAAGATCTTTTCCGAGTAAATAGATGGATCCCGCTGCATAGGGGACTTGCCGCAGCCCGTCAAAAGTAAAAGCAGAAACAGATAATGGTATTTCATGGTGTGACGCTGTCGCCTGCAGTCAGGTTGATGCTGTAAAACTCGATCTGGCGGAATATCAGATTGTGCGTGCGGGAGTCGCTCAACACCATGAACTCGTCAGTCATGATCGCGCTGTGGAGTTCGCGGGCTTCAGGGATTGAATACGCTGCGCAGCGGACGAGGTTTTTATCGAAAACATGAATGCATGAACCTGACATGGCCAGAACAAAAGGCCCGATGCTTTCCAGATCAGGTCCGGCAGCGGTTTCCGAAAAATCGCCCTGACATATGAATCCACCGCTTCCGTCAAAGCACTGAATTCTATTGTTTCCGGAATCAATGACATAAACCCTGTCATCAGGACCGATGCTTATTCCGCGTGGCCGGATGAACTGGCCTGGCGCCTGACCAAAAGTTCCCAGGCGCAGAAGCAGATAGCCGTTGAGATCATATTTTTTAATTCTATGGTTTCCGCTGTCCACGATAAAAAGGTTTTTCCGTGAATCAAGGGCTAAGTCCAGAGGGGTATCGAATTCCTGCCGGTTCGTGCCGAAATTTCCGAATGTTCTTAACAGATTACCGAACCGGTCGAATTTGGCGATGCGGTGATTGCCTGAGTCGCAGACAAAAATCTCCGTAGCTACGGAGATTCCGGACGGTTTATTGAATCTGGCGAGGCTGCCGGGATTGAGAATTTCGTTTTCACTGTCGGCTGTTGATCCTGGAACTCCAAAGCTGCCGAAACGGTCAATAAAGGCTCCTCTGCGGTCCAGGATCTGAATCCGGTCATTGCCGGTGTCTGCCACATAGATGCGTCCGGTCCTGTCAAAAGCCATGAACCCGGGGTTGATGAATGAACCATTATTGATGCCATTCTGCCCGATGATTTCACCTGTGGGACCAGGATGAAAAATAAAGAGTGATCCGGATCCTGTGAGCGAAAGTTCATATGTCCCGCCTTCAGTGCAGGAACTGGTGGTCTGATTGCCGCAGGTGAGGGAAACAGTGTAATTCTCCGGCCCGTAAATGCGGAGCAGGTAATCGTCCGCTCTGCGGTTAGAATGGATCGAAAGGCCGGAATCAGTTTCCAGGACGATTTCATCAGATCGCATGACATGAGTCATGGAGAGAACCCTGGCCTGTGAAACTGCTTCGCAGGCAAGGGCAAAAAGAAAAATCATCAACAGCGATGCTGCGCGGGACATGGAAAAATACTATCTTTTATTTTATCCAGAGTCAAAACAAGACTGGCGATAAACCACCTGTTACCCAAAGCGAAATGCTGTTAATTCCAGCTAAAAATCCTGGATCCTGTCAATGAACTCAGGGTGCAGAACAAACGGATTTGAGTTGTTCTGAAACGAGGATACATTCTGCATGCGGGTTAACTCATCCTGATCAGGAGGATCCATGGTGTTCCATGCGCGCAGGGTTTCTTCCTGTCTGCTGTCAACGGATTTTTCATAGCGTACGGCAAAATAGAACATGGCGCGGGCAACATCACCTTTTACCTGGTCACGGGGTTCGAAGGTGCCGTTGGCGTATTTGCTGCCTGCAACGCTCCATGTGACGGATGAAGCCGGAACAGTTCCAAAAGGATAGTTGGCTCTGACATTGTTGGCCTTGGAATCGCAGGGAAACAGGTGATGCATGTCGCTCTTGGCAACGCCGACCGCTCCAAGAGACTGGGGCCATGTGTGCTCGATGTTTACATCTGATGCATCTGGAAGAGTATCTGTGATACGCAGTTGCCTGGCTGTATAAAGATCTTCCACAACATTGTTGTGATTGTCCACCTGTGTGAAGATGATGCGGCGGGCGGTGGTGTAAGGGATGGACTTATAGTTAATCCCTGTGATCCGGAATAGCTGTCGGCGTAGTTCATCGCCTGAAAGCTCTGCGCATTCGGAAAAAGCGTCTTCAGGGATGCTGGAGCGTTCAACCGGCAGAAAACGGCTGAGGCTGGAGTCCAGCGAAAAAAATACCAGTTCGTCAAGGGCATCGCGTATGGGA
>JAQTRI010000151.1 GCA_028711905.1 Candidatus Wallbacteria bacterium
ATTGGTGAGAAGTAATGGGTAAAGAGTGATGGATTACCGTTTACCTGTTACCCATTACTCAAAACAAATGCCTGGTATACAGGCTGTGATAGTACTATATGTTGACCAGGGTTGAAAATTGAAAGTTGTGTTTTGTCTCCCACTGTATGAAGGCCGAAACCACAGTGAGTTTCTTGGTATAGGCTATCTTTCAGCAAGTTTAAAAAAAGCTGGTCACGAAACTTTGATTTTAGATGAAAATGCCGCAGCCTTTGTCGCTAAAAGGTCTGCGGATCTAAATTCATCATTTTGGGTAAGGGAATGGATTAAAAAGAGAATCACTGAATTTATACCTGATGTTTTAGCTGTTACAATCAATACCACAAACTATCGAAATGCTCTCAATCTGTTATCTTTTCTCAAAAGCAATTTTCCTGAGGTTTTTATCATTGTGGGAGGTCCACACATCACTTGCTGCTATGATTCATTCAGCCGGTTTCATCGCGATTGCTTTGACGCTGCAGTCAGCGGGGAGGGGGAGACAGCTGTTCTAAAAGTACTGAGCGATTTCGCAGTTTCAGGGATTAGACAACCGGTAAAGTTGTACAAGGAATCTCTGCTTAACTCATTGGATGTTCTCCCCTTTCCAGACAGAGATGGATTCTATCAAGCATGGGCAGCGGAAAAAAGGGAATTAGTCAGAGAACACTATGCAGATTGCTTTTATACTCAACTCCCTGGCTTTCGCGGCAGAAAATTTGCCAGAGTTGTTGTATCGAGAGGGTGTGACCATGCCTGCAATTTCTGCAGTGCCTCCAAAATCTGGATTGACGGAAATGACAGTGCTGTTCGCCGTGTCAGAACGCCAGAGTCTGTTTATAAAGAGGTAAACTCGCTTGCAAGAAGTGGTGTTAATGCAATCTATTTTGATGATCCGACTTTTCCTCTAACTTCTAATCTGAATTTTGTTAATCGGTTTTGCGAGCTCATCCAGGCATCTGATTTAAAGATAAACTTCGGCCTGGTGACCAGAGCCGAGGAAATTGATGAGCGCTCAATCAAGGCTTTTGCCGCAATCGGACTTAAGTATCTTTATTTTGGATTGGAGAACATTGATTCAGATAAATTGCGGAAGATGGGGAAAAACACTGAACACTCAAAGTCTTTTAATGCATTGAAAATTTGCGAAAACCATGGTGTGTATGGAGATGTATCTTATCAGGTAGGTTTCCCCGGTTTGTCCAGAGATGAAATGCTGAGGGAGTTTGACCGGTTGGCAGAATTGTTTCCCAATCGGAATGTATTTTTTTCTTTGACTGCTGTCTGGCCTAAAACAAAACTGGCTTTGGAATCAGGGCTGTCAGGAGATGATTACGAACCCAGCGCTGATAAGGAAAAATGGGCTGCCAAAGGACTTTACTATTTCGAACCCGGGAATCCGAAAATAGAGATTTATTATTCTAATTGCTCCGGTACTTATCATTTTATTGATGAAGAAACAGCGATCTGGATCAAGGAACAGCTGATTGACAGGGAATTTATCAAAAGATTCGATCGAATCAAGCAATAAAAAGCTTATAGAACTTATCGAACATGAGTTTTTCCAGATCAGTATGCAGGTAAGATTCATAAGCAAAATGGGGTAAATCACTTTTGATTTTCCCGCTGGGCAATTTCTTTTCCAGATCCTTAGTCAGCAACTTCAGGGATGCATCTAATGCAGAAGGCATACCGATTTTTTTCCTTGCTGATACTTGATAAAGCAATTCGTCTCCTGAATTCAGTGCGAAATTTTTCAGGATCAGCTTGGTATTGAGATCAGAAGAGATTTTATCGTTGATCGGCAGAAACAAGGCCCAGTCCCTGATATCGTCATACAGATACAAAGGTCGGGCCTCAAAAGAAAAGGCCGAACATGAGCGGTCCACGCTCCAGAGATGACAGTTAGCAAGTCCAGGTCCGATCAGCATGTCGAAGATGGTTTGGCGCATTTCGTCTTCCATTGAATCATTGTCGGGAAACTTGCTTTGGATGAATTCATTGATCCTGGTTTTACCGCGATTAACCTGCGAGGCTCTGGCTCTCAACCTGTCGCCAAGTCCAAGAGGATGGGCATGCAGCCAATAGTACCCGCCGAACAATTCGTCTGCGCCTTCACCGCAATAGGCCACTTTGTGCTTAAAGCCGATTTTGCGGGATAAAATGTGGAACGCCAGGCTGCCCAATACATTAAATACTCCGTCTGTCACTAAAGATTCATAGTGATAAAGATAATGGTCCAACAGTTCAAGGCACTCTTCCCTGCCGGTTTCGGTATTCAAGTGATGTGTTCCAATGTGTTCAGCGACTTTCCCGGCATAGATCATGTCCTCGCTGCCGGGATCATCAAACAAAGTATGACTTTCCAGTGGAGTACCGGCATTCTCTTGCAGGAAAAGTGCCATTAGCGTGGAATCCAATCCACCGGACAGGTAAATGGCCTGCGAGGTTTTGGAATGCGAAAGATAGAGTTGCGCTGCGGATTCCATCAGGTCCCTGAAGCGCTCGACAGTTTCTGGTGTTTCCCATGATTCTGACCCGTAAAACGAAGGTTGCGGCAGATAATATTTCTCTACTGTGCTGTTTTTACCGTCAAAAGTAAGAATTGATCCGGGGATCACCTGATTGATTCCCTGGAACATGGTTTTATCCAGGCTGAAAATGAAACCGAGCACTGAGGTTTCTGCTAAGGAATCTATGTCGATTTCGGGTTTAGTGGCTCGGGTTTTCAGTAAGGCCTTGATTTCAGAGGCGAAATGAAGCTCATGGCCGCGGGTTTCATATACCAGCGGTTTAATTCCGAGTGGATCGCGGGCCAGGATGATTTTATCCGGTGCAAGTATTACAATGGCAAACATGCCTTTGAGCTTTTTGAAGCAGTCAGTTCCGAATTGCTGATAAAGTTGCAGGATCAATTCTGCTTCGTCGTTGATCAATTGCTTTGCAGGAAGGAGCTCTTTTAAGCTGCTGAAATTGTAAATCTCGCCATTGAACAGGACAGCGGTTTTACCGTCATCTGAAACAGCAGGCTGGTTGATTCCGTCTTTGCCGAAGATGTTCAGCCTGCAAAAGCCGAGTGTACCCCATGGGAAATTATTGACTGTATTGCCGTCAGGGCCGCGGTGGAGGATTGTGTCCAGCATCTTCTGGGTTGATAAAGGATCACTACCACCGAAGATGCCGCAGATCCCGCACACTAGATTAATTCCATTGTGCCGGTGTAAAGCTTTTCATATTCATCTATTGCTTCTTGGTCTGTTAAGCAAGCGATATGGTCACAAATTCCACGAGTTAAAATGCTATTCCAGGAATCTAATGCGTTAAGAATGGGATTGTCTAATATACCTCTAAATTTTCTAATTTTGGCAATATCGTCATCTTTATTGATAAGCAATGTGTCGAAAAAAGCAACTAGGATTTTCCTTTTATTTAAGATATCTTTGACTTCATTCGATAATGAATTTCCTTTTGAATCTTCTAACACAATGTATAGACTTTCCAAACAAGAAGTGCTACTTCCGCTTGGAATATCTAAATTACCGCCGGGGCAAGTGGATTTAAATTCATTCAGAATTTCACATGTTTTTTTATAATGCTCTGAGCGCAACTCCTCCAATCTTTCAGTTATCATATGTAAAACATGCAGAAGTGAGTTGTTTGGGAGTTGATGTGAGTTCGTAATATAAGCTTTGAAAAGTTGCCGAAGAATAAATCTAGCCTTACCGTCATTTTTTTCCACAATTTCACTTTTGAGAATCGTGTTAAATTGTTCTGAAGAAAAATCTTTGATTGCTTTAATAGAACGTATATCGAAGAAATCGGAAATTAAACCATTGTAATGCCTTTTTAGCGTGGATTTAAGTTTAGTTATTGTATCGAATGGTTGTACATTAGCTGTGTCTAAAAAATTATTGTATTCCTTTTTAGCCTGCGCTTTATCAAAATTATAATCCATAGAGAATTTGCATAAAATGAAAAACTGGAAAAAATTAAGGTGACCAGAATTTATCCAATGGGAATCTTTATCTTTGGGGTTAATAAATTCATAAAACGCCTTTCTTTTTTTTAATCTTGCTTCAATTTTATCAAGAGTAATAATGTAATTTTCCTTTGTTTCTTTTGTTTGAGAGATTTGATTGTTGTCTTCAATTTTGTTGCATACATCAACGAGAGTTTTCAATGCTGGAAAATCATAAGAGTCTATTTTTGCATAGTTGTTAAGTATGTCAAAGTAAAGTAATGCCATCAATTCATTAGGATTCTCATTAGTTGAAAAAATGAAGAAATCATTTAAATTGTCTATATGTTCAACTATTAGAAAACTCTCCTTTAATATTCTTAGATCGTTTTTTAGTTCAGTTTTATTTGAACAGTTTTGAATTTCACTAACAATTTTGGCTATACAATATCGGAAGGCATATGGTGGTTTTGGGGTTTTACTTACATAATTCGAAAAGTTCATATTAAAGTATTCGATAAGTATTTTTTTGTAAAATTCGACCAGTAGATTCCCGATATTAACTCTTGAGTTTTTTACTGGATTTATAGTAATAAAGTCCTTCGCTGATTTTTTCTTGAATTTAGATAAAAATAACTTCGATGCTCCATCTATGTGATAAGCTTTGCTGAGATGCGAAATGGTTTCTCTTATCACTGATTTCAAAGGTTTCGAGCTGAGTCTACCAAAGTTTGCGTTTACATATTCAAATGTCCCTTTAAGTAAATCTAAAACTTGAAAAACTGCTTCCTCTTTTGTTATAAGATTTTTCTCTAATGCATCTTCTAAATCTTGTTTTCGTTGAGCTATTTCGTCAGCTTGTTTGACTATGTGGGCTTCAAATGAAAAGAAATTGTGTGTGTGATTTTCAGCGTTTTCGAAATAGTTAAAAAACTGATTTAAGTAAAAGGAATTAGGAAATGGATGATCTGCAAAATATGGGTAAGTCCAAAATTTATCTTTGTTTTCTTGTTTAAATTTCCACAATTTTGCAAAATAGCAGATTGGATTACAGGGTTTTACTTCGCATAATTCATTAACAACTGCGCAAAGCCAAGGTTTACAAACTTTATTATTATTATGAATTCTTATAGCTATATGTGAGTTTCTTTTACATTTATGGTCGTCTCCAAAATAACATGAAAAAATCCACTCACAATGTTCACAAGATACCATGATTTCATCATCCATACCGGATCTTGTATTTGCCCAGCTTTGCTTAGTGTGTTCGGCAACCCCCCACAAAACAAATGGCCAACGATCGCTCTCGCTGGAGTCTAGTCGAGTTAACAATTCTAAGTTATTAATTACTCTGAAGCTCTGTAAATTATGTCGAAATCCAGAATTGTAAAAATCACAGTCTAAAATTTTTCCCTTTAGAGTGTCACAACCACACATTATCTCCCTTAAAGTTCGTTCTCCAACATGGCCAAATGGAGTATGGCCAAGATCGTGTGCTATAGCAATAGCTTCAGTTAAACTATTGTTTAGTCTGATTACATCACACAAGTCTCTGGCAATCTTTACTACTTCCATGGTGTGTGTCAGTCGTGTTCTTACATCAGGTCCATGCAAGGAAAGGATAACCTGCGTTTTTCCTGCTAATTTTCGGAAAGACAGTGTGTCAATGATCTTGTTAGTGATATCGGAGAAGTTTAAGCTTTCATCGACCTTAAACGCAGCTAATAACTTTGAGTTATCCAAAAAAATCTCCTCCCAATTTTAAGGCTCAACTACAGGTGAACTTCAAGCCATTTCCATTGTTTTTGCATATAGCTTATCGTACTCGTCAATTGCTTCTTGATCTGTCATTGATGCAATGTAATCACAAATTGTGCGCATCAAAATATTCTTCCAGGCCGGTGTCGCATTAAGAACTGGATTGTCGATCAATTTCCTAATACTTTTAACCCTGTCATGCAAGTTGGATGATGCTTTGATACATTCAACAAAGGACAACAATGCTAAAGAATTTGAGAGAAAATCGAATGATTCAGTCGAGAATCGTTTTGATTTAATATTGCTTTCGATATCCTTAATTAATTTCAACATATCGTATTGGCCGGTATCACTCGCAAGCGGTGATATATTAAAGTGCTGTTTCAACTTGTGTAGCGTGTCTGAAGATGTAAAGCATGAAATGACGGTTTCATCAGGATATTTATGATCGTGCGTTGTAGATAATAATTTATCAAGTATCACTTTTGAGATCTTTTGTAATGAATTTGATAAATAATCTGATTTATCTTTTAAATGGTGGATCAATTTCTCCAGTACATTATCAGGTAATTGATGAGCATTTGAAAGATAGGCTACAAAAAGTTTTCGTAAGATAAAACCGGCTTTACCGTCATTTTTCTCAACGATCTCAGATTTTAAAATAACCGCACATTGGTCATCTGCAAACATCTTAATCGGCTCAATGTCTTTAATCTCAAAAATCGAGGATATCTTTCTATTGGCGATGTGCGCAAGGGTTGAAATCCAGTTCCTGAAAACTATTTCTTTTGATTCGTCGTAGTTCTTTCTGTGGGCATCCAACGGTTGCATGTTTTCAGCAGTAAGTAAATAAAATTGAAAAAGATTCAAGTGGTCAATGTTTTTCCAGAAGTAATGTCTATTCCTAGACAATTTATAGTCAAGATACTCGGCATTTTTAAAGTTCTTAAGAATATTCAATGTAATACCCAAGTTAGTAAGGTAGATGGAGCGTTGATTTTCAGTGTTAGGGAGAAATGATTGTTTGAGTTCATCTAAGTCCTTGCACTTAGTTGCGATATTTTGAACATCGGTGCCTATTGGCAAGTTTCGGATACGCTCGAAAAACGAAGTGGCGAAGTCAAAATGGTAACTCCCGAAATGAGTTTCAGTCTCTAAAAAATCGTAAATCAACAGATAGAGATAAATCTTGCTTGTATCAATTGTGAAAAAAGATGAGCACGGAATTTCTGATACATCTGAGTTTTCATTATCAAACAAACTCATTAGAAATGCTTTTTTATCGCTTTTACAACAGATTGATTTTATGTTTTTTAAACAATAAATGCTGATCGATTTATCGGATTCCTCAAGCTCATCTGTGCCGGTGAATTTGTTGAACATACTCTTTGCTCGTGAAATGACCAAAGATGTTAACGATTCTTTCAGTCTGAGGCCAACTTCAGCAATGCTCTTTTTGCTCAGCTTGGGTAAACGGAGAACTTCGATTGCTTTGTCCAACGGATCTGCAACATCGGCCTTTTCAGTGTCAGAAAGTTGCGAACCATTGGTCAATCCATTTTTCAGAGTATTTATATGTTCAATTACAATTTCAGGTTCAATCATTTTTTTTTGCAAAGCATCTTCCAAATCATCTTTACGCTGGGCTATTTCATCAGCTTGCCTGACAACATGCGCTTCTAAAGTGACAATTTCAGGATGTCCAGAAAAGATATTATTATACGTTTCAGCATAATATGAGTTGGGAAACGGATGATCAAAAAGGAATGGATAATCTTTTGATAGCTGGGGAACTTTTTGCTTGTAAGACCATAATGATGCAAAATAACAGGGTGCATCGCAAAATGTTTTCTCCCAATCTTCATTTTTCTTTATTAACGAGCAAAACCATGGTTTGCATATTTTATGACTTTCAGCCTTTTTAATCTTTTTAATATTAGAGTTTCTTTTGCAAAAGTAACATCCATCATTTCCGGATGCATCTTTCGAGTAGTAACAGTTGTAAATCGATGGGCAATGCCTACCGGAGATCATGATTTCTGTGTCTAATTGAGATGAATCCTTGGCCCAGCTGACATTGGTGTGTTCCTTAATTCCCCAGAGCACATAGCGCCAGGCCGAATTG
>JAQTRI010000152.1 GCA_028711905.1 Candidatus Wallbacteria bacterium
AAATGCAGTGAATGCCAGAGAAATAAAGATCAATGTTAAATAAAAAGATAATTTCATTGAGCCTCCCTTTTTCGTACAAATCAATTGTACCCGCTACAAGAGGCGCGTCAAGTTACAGATTGTTACAGTTATATGAAAGCTGCTGAAACCTGTGTTTCCAGCCGGAACTGCTGCACGAGGGAGCCAAGAAATATTACTCCAGCAAGGGTTTCTGGTAACTCCTATTTTACTTCCGGTGTTTTCAGAAGCGATGCCTTCAGGGCATTGGAATACTCATGCCGTTCAATAAGAACAACAAAACCTTGAATGAATATCTTCCCCATCGGGCAGAAATAGTCCTTAGATTCACGCTTGTAATTGGATAGAGTGGCAACTGTAGTAACAAAGGAGTTGAAAAACTCATCGCTGACCTCTGACAGTTTTGAGAATTCGCTTGTCAGATAATCCATGCTTGTCTGACATACTGCGGGTCCTTGGAAATATCGATGGAACCGATGGTGTTCTGGTTTTCCTTGTAGTAGAAAGTACCATCCGCATGATAACCGGTGGATTCTGCAAGCAGGGTTGCCAGGCTGCCCTTGAAATTGTCCTTGTCCTTACGGCCTGGGTAGAAGGCGCAGTATTCAAAAAAAGTGGAACCCATTCCGAAGTTTTTAGACAATTTCATGTAATGGAAGCTGATTCCCGGGTCAAAAAGAAGACAGATGACAGCAGTTTCATTTTCAAAACGCAACCATTTGGGTTTGTCCTTTGTCTCACTTTCACGGGTCTCGCCCTGGGTGGCCGGGGCCGCCTCAGGCGCGGAAACCGGCAAGGTTTCGGCAAACAGCGGGAACATCATTGAAAAGACCAGAATTGTTGAAGCTAACCTCATTCGAGCCTCCGTTTTTTTTTCAATTCTACCAGCAGAATCGCCAAATGAAAAGACGGCCAGTGCTAATCCGGCCGTCAGGTAATGACAGTATAGAGAACCAAAATGTCAGTATGTGACTACATAGTTGTAAGATCCGACCTTGCATTTGCCGTATTCGATATACATGTATCCGCTGTTTCCCCAGCCTGTTCCCCAGGAGTTCCTCAGAATCCAGCAGCCATTGCCAAGGGAATCGTCCCAGCCGACCAGAATGATGGCATGATTGACACTGACAGAGGAATCATGATTGAAAACACCACCGGAATAATACTGGAAGCTTGAATCAGCTGCAACAACCGAGGAGACAGGGCCATATGTCGCAATGGCCTGCTTGATGGAAGAGGTTGCACTTGAGGCTGTTCCCCAGGATATGATTTTGTAGGAGCGGTCAAGGCCGCTTTTACAGGAGTTTTCTTTTCCCACATAAGGCTCCGCGCTTTCCAGGGGGCTGCCGTAAGTTTTGAAATGACCGAGAATGTCCATCCATCCGCCATCGCATCCATAGCCATAAGTGTTGCAGTTCAAGAGATCCTGCTCTGACAGATTGAGAACATTCCCTGTTTTGATGGCAATGGCTGATTCCAGGATGCCGACAGCGGAAAATGCCCAGCAACTGCCGCAGCTTCCCTGGTTGCGAATAGCGGGAAGCACAGTCTGTTCGCGCCAGTCGAGCTTGGCCGGCAGATCGCGGGACTCGTCCAGAGGGACGCGCTGCATGTGTTCGTAGACCGCGGCTGATTCAGGAACAATTGTGCCGCAGAGCGCTTCGAGCGGAATGCCTTTAGGGGCAGCATCAAAAGAGATCGTGTAAGAGCCGCCATCTTCCTGCAGAGCTCTACCTGCGAACTGGAAATCCTCGACCTCGCGGAGCGGGTTCTCAGTTGCCGCAAAACAGGTGGTGGCCAGAAATGCAAGAGAGAAGAAAGCACACAGAAACTTCATGATCCGATCCTCCTTACTACTTATGCACTTACTGCGATGCTTAATACTTGTATAACGAATTATACAGCAGGGTCTCCGGTCTGGTCGAGTTACATTTTGTTACAATGTGTTAAAGATTGTTACTATTCGATTCATTCGCTCTGTTTAAGGGGTTCCCCGGCATTTTTCTGAAGAACCGGACACCTGAGAGCATGAGATTTTTGTTTGCCATGCGCCTCACCGGGAAGATAAACTGTTATCCGGCAGTTGAGTAAGATGCAATGCAGTGAATAAAAGTGATCTTAGGAGGGGCAATGAGCATCAATGAAAAGAAGTACGAACAGGCTCTCGCGTTCAGGCCGGGAACCATCCGCAAGCTGTTTCCAGAGTCTGGAGCGCTGATCGTCAGCGGCAAGGTGATTCATGCCGCAATGACAAAAAAACGCAAGTCCGGAAAACCGGCTATGACTATAGCTGCCAACGGGCGCAACGAATGGGTGATTGAGGGAGCTCTCAGGGCTGCGCACAGGGCCAATGCGGCCATTATTGTGGAAATAGCCAAGTCCGAATGCGGATATTGTCCCGTGAATTTCACCAACATCGCCAGAATCGTCAATGATTGCATTGTGCGCAACAATTTAAAAGTGGTGGTTGCGGTTCACGCTGATCATTACGCCGTAAAAAATGCTGAAGACCTGGAAAAAGCTAAAACCGAGATTCCGAAAATGATCGAAAACGGGGTCACTTCCGTGGCTATTGATGCCTCTCATATGGCGCCACACGAAAATGTGTTCGCCAACATCGAACTCGCTAAACTCCTGCCATCCTGGGTATCACTGGAAACAGAGGTCGGAGAAATCAAGGGCAAGGAAGGACTTTCCACTCCTGAGGAAGCCCTGTTTCATATCAAAGCGCTCAATGCTCACAGTGTTTTTCCGGTGTGGATTGCGCTCAACAACGGCTCAGTGCATGGACTGGAAGCAACTGGAGGAAACATTGATGTCGATCTCACCTCAAGGGTCCACGAAGCGATCAGTCCATATGGCGTCTGCGGTGCTCAGCACGGCACCAGTGGTAACAATTACACAAAACTGCGTGACATAGTCGGCCGCACCTGCACGACAAAGGCTAATGTAGCTACTGCTCTTCAGATGATCTCCTGGGGATTGAAAGTCAATGAATTCGGAAATGCAGAGCTCGATGCCGGCAAGAATCTGGTCAAGCTTCCGGATCAGGGAGTGGATGAAGCTTCCTGGAAGAAAATGGTGGAAGTTGCCGGTTTGAAAGGCTGGAAAACAGGGGACTACAAAAAATTGAACAAAGAAGTCGATTCTCTGCTCAAAGCACAGCCGGATTTTGTGCAAAAGCGCATGGTCAAAGCTGTGGAAGACTTTATATACACACTTCTGACAGATGTTTTCTACGCTGAGGGGACCGGAGATCTGGCTTTAGACGCGATTCTGGAAGCCGGCTCTCAGGATGTGAAGCTTTTTGATACGATTGTCGAGAGTTCAGCGGTATGGACAAAAGAATACATTGCCAGGGAAGGGCAGATTCTTCTGGACAAACAGCATGAGCTGGAAGGAAACTTTGACGATTGACGGATTGCGGGAACCGGACCGGGTCAGGTGCTTCTTCCTGACCCGTTTTTTTGATCAGGATCTTCAGTGAAACCCCGGCTGTTTTTTTTTGCCATCATGTATTTTCTGCAATGCCTTTATGCGGGCGAAACTTTTCTGGTTTTCACCAGTGACACTTTCGGCAGGATTTTCAACGACACGGAATCCCAGGATTACATGGCTAAGCAGGTCAATTTTATCAGTGCGCTGCGCAAGAATATTCCTGATGTGACTGTTGCTTCTCTGGGAAACTTTTCAGCCCCGGATTACATGAGCATGCAAAGCGGTGGAAGGATTCTGGAACCGGCTCTTGAGCTTATCGGTTATGATTTCGTTGTACCAGGCAGACACGATCTCCGACTCGGTACAGCCAACCTGGCTCGCATTTTCAATCGATGCGGAATAAAGGCTTTGTGTGCCAATCTTTTAGATGATGTGCTGGATGTGGAGAAACTGCACCGTACGGGACGCGGGGATCTTAACCTTGTGATAGCGGGATTGTGCGCTCCCGGTTCCAGCTGGGAGACGATGGGAGAACACGGCTTGTCGGGCGCACGAATAACTGATGCTGTTGCTGCACTCAAAGACCTGATGCCTGAAATAAAGAAAGGGGATTACCTGATCCTGGCGGACAGTCTGACCTTTGATGAGAACATTATCCTGGCTTCAAAATTCCCACGAATCAATCTGATCGTCTGCCCCCGCACAGGAGGACATCAGAGCGCGCGCTTCAATGATACCGACCTTCTCTGTGTGGACTGTGGTGTAGAAAACATCGGACTGGTTAGAATTTATTCCCTGGATGGCGAAACAGGAGCACAGATATCTTCCTTTAACATGAAAAATATACCTGAACATAAAGGACTGGCACAGATTCACAGGCAGGCTCTTGACGAATTCAATGGTAATGATCATCTTTTGTGCCTGGTGGAAGAACCGGCGAGGTTTCCTGAAACAGTTGCCGGCATCATGAAAACTTTTACCCGGGCCGAGATTGCCTTTGTCAATCGCGGTTATTTCCATGAAAAACTGATATCCCGGGAATTGACCCACAAAATTTTTGACCGGATGTTTCAGTTCAACGATAGTTGTGTCTGCGGAAAGATGACAGGAAAAAGCCTGAGAGCCATCGAGGCTTCTTCCAGAAGCCGGACAGGTGGAGCCGCTTTGATCTGCTCGGGCATGCAATCCGGAAAGGTAAACGGTATTCCGCTGGTGGACAATGAACTGTACCGGGTAGCTGTGCTGGAGTTTCTTGTAAGCGGGGAACATGAATACGCCAGAACATTCCGCGGCATGGAGAAAATCGATAAATTCGGGTCTTTCAGGGAGACTTTGCGCAATCATCTTCAGAGTGCCGGGACATTACCTCCCGGTTCTGATGCGCCACCCTGGCATGAATTGAAATACACATATCTGACCAGATTGGATTTGTCTTTTACCGACATACATTTCAACAGCAGCCGGGATCAGTACCAGAAGCGCGGAATTTCTCAGCTGAAAGGACAGGAAAAGAGTTTTTTCAACGGCAGATATGAAACGAATCAGGCGAGGGAGGGGCGTCTCTATACGATGACGAGTTTTGTGAGGGCGGATGTGGAGAAGCAGAAGGACAAAGAGGAAACAAGCCGCCTGCAGACAATATTCAGACATTTACCTAAGAACAGAAATGAGCAGAAAGAATTAAAGATCGACACATCCTGGAACAGACTTTCCGATGATCGATATCCACTGACAGTCAACATTGGTTTTTTGAGAAACATTGGTCTTGGAGGATTTCTGGAGAGCAGGTTTGGACTGAGTATGCAGAAAAACTTCGCTAATCAGGATGAAACAGGCGGAGTGCAGCTGTATCTCAAAAACCGCAAGGTTTTTTACCGTTTTACCTTAGAAAACTACCTGGATTATTTCCAGGGGATGGTCAAAAGCCGCAGCTCGACAGCCAGTCTCGAAAATCGCTTTTCCTGCCCGATAACCAGCCGCGCTTCGTGGTTTCTCACCTGCAATAACTATTTTTATCGTGACCGGGAGATTGGCGACTGGGCCAATCAGCGCAGGGTATATTCCGGGTTTTCCGTATCACTGGGGGGAAAACGGGGCTGAAGCATCAGCCGTATACAGCGGAATACCTGTCGGGAGGGGACTGGTTCAGGCTGTCCCCCGATCCCGTCCGGCTGCAGCTCTCATAATGTGCCACATGCGTTCTACCATGGCGCGCGGTTCCACTAAAAGACCAGCCACGATCTGGGCATTGTCCAGAATCTGGTCAGCCAGAAGACCTGCCAGATCAATGTTTTCCGTTCGCAGACCGGCGAGATCCCGGATCAGGGGATGGCTGGTGTTGATTTCCAGGACATAAAGCCCGCTCAAAAAGTTAAAGTCTTTGTTCATGGACTGCATCACGCGATGCATGGAACTGGTTGAACCCGCCTCCCGGCTCACTATAATGGCCGGATTATCGCGCAATCGTTTTGAAACACGCACTTCGCTGACGCGGTCTTTGAGATGCTCCTGTATCCAGCGGCATAAAAGGTCGGCCTCTCCATCAGAAAGCCGCTCTGTTCCGGGGTCTGGTTCCAGACTCATGTCAGCGGCTTCAGCAGAGACTATTTTACGGCCATCGTAATCTCCGAGTTGCGTCAATACAAAATCATCAATTACTTCAAAGGAAAAAAGCACTTCGGTTCCCTTATCCTTAAAAGCTTCAAGATAGGGTCCGCTTTCGATGGACTGGCGTGAGGGTCCTGAAATAAAGTAAATCTCTTTGCTGTCTTCCCCGGCGCGGGTGATGTATTCCTTGAGAGATGTCAGCTTTCCGGGTTCGGTCGAGGATGATTCGAATCTCAGCAATCCGGCTAAGTCTTTTCGGTGCTCCATATCATTGGCGCAGCCTTCTTTCAGGAATACACCGAATTCACGGAAAAACTCACCGTATTTGTCGGCGCTTTTCTGAGCTTCGTCTTCCAGAAACTTGAGAAACCGGCCGACAACCGCTTTCTTGATCCTGTTCATCAGGGAGCGATCCTGCATGCTTTCGCGGGAAATGTTCAGGGGCAGGTCTTCGCTGTCAATGACGCCCTTGGCGAAACGCAGCCATTCCGGCAGGATGTCGCGGCTGTGCTGCTCAATCATTACCTTGCGGCAGTATAGATTTACCCCGGGGTCCTGGCGGCCGAATCCGAATTTTTCCATATTGGAGCCTGGAACAAACAGGATGGACTTGATGTCTAACGGAGCGTCAGCCGTGAAATGAAAGACAAAGCGTGGTTCATCGTGAGCATTGGCGATGAAGCGGTAAAATTCCGTGTAAGAATCATCGCGCACATCGCTCTTGTTCTTAGTCCAGAGCGGCTCGACTATATTAATCCGTTCATCATTGACAAAGATCGGAAAAGGCACAAAATTGGAGTATTTCTTGATCAGGCTCTTGATTTTCTCTGAATCAGCGAATTCTTCGTGGTCGTTCTTGAGCTTGACTGTGACCGTTGTGCCGCGCGACAGATCCGCCAGATGTGACACCTGATAGGTTCCACTGCCGTCGGATTCCCAGGAAGCACCTTTGGAACCCTTGACAGCTGATTTCGATGAAACAGAAACATGCTCCCCTACCATGAAGGCTGAATAAAAGCCGACCCCGAACTGCCCGATAAGACGGACATCACCGCCTGATTCCTTGAGTTTCGCCAGAAAGGAGGCTGTGCCGGAATGGGCTATGGTTCCAAGGTTTTCGATCAGTTCTTCCATGGTCATGCCGATGCCTGTGTCGCAGATCGAAAAAGTGCGGGATTCTTTGTCGCATTTGATACGGATTTCCAGCGGAATATCGCTGGAGCGGAATTCTTCATTGACCAGAGACTGGTGCTGGAATTTTTCCAGTGCGTCAGAAGCATTTGAAACCAGTTCCCTGACAAAGATTTCCCGATCTGTATAAAGCGAGTGAATGACAATGTCCAGAAGCTGTCGGACTTCTGCCTGAAATTCCATGGTTTTTACGGTTTTCTTGTCGGTCATGAGTCCTCCCTCAAATATGGATGGATAATGTTATTTATCTGATTCTCTGCCGGTTTGTCAACTGGGAGACGGCTGTTCCCACGCCAGAAACTCTCTGGTGGACCGGTCAAAGGCCAGGGAAAACGAAAGAACCGCAGCTGTGCCCCCGCAGCACATGAACAGAAGCGGAATGTTCTGGTTGAGAAGGTCTGCTGCCAGACCGCCTAAGCCCATGGCGATAGGGGCAATCCCCCCGCAGAGTGTGCCGAGCAGCCCGAACACCCGACCGCGGAACGCCCCTGGCGTGGATAACTGCACAATGGTAATGATGTTAATGTTGATAAAGCCGTTCATGGCACCTGCAGCAGTCATCAGCAGCAGGGCTGCGATCCGGTTGTGCTGCGGGCCCAGAAGG
>JAQTRI010000153.1 GCA_028711905.1 Candidatus Wallbacteria bacterium
GTTGTCGATGATTTTACTGCAGGCAGAACCAGCACTTTCACAAGGGGGGAGCAGGCCACTCTGACGAGAGGGGACAGCGTGCAGTTCCAGCGCGGAGAAACCTATACCAAGGTTAATACGGGAACACTGGTGAATTTCGCAGGGTTATTGACTACAGACGCGAGAAAAACGCAGACATTCAATTTTGCAACAAGCACGATCAATGGACCTAACGAAACCGCCTTGGGTTATATTGATGCAAACACTGTGGCTTTCTCGTCAACCAGAGACGGAGGCCAGTATCAAGCGCCAGTCGATGCATCGACAGATCCGGTTGTAATCGGCGGGGCTATCACTCAGCTCAAGGTTGATCCTGTATCAGGGGCCAGCTTAGTGCAGGTCGGGGCTAATCTGTTTGTTGACAGCGCTGACGGTTTGACAAGAACCCTGGTGCAGAACGGTTCAAGTATCGCCAATGCCTGGTTCGCACCCGATGGCAGCTCGATTCTTTTTACCTGGACAGAAAACAACAGCGCGAATGTCTATACCAGCACCTTCGACGCTCTGACGAACTCTGTCGGGGCCAGAGTCAGAATCAACAATACCAGTGATACGCTGAATGTCAGTCAGAGCTTTAACATTATCAACCCCGAGAACTACAATCTTGGGGCAGCCAATCCCTCAATAATTGTGCAGCGGAATGGCGTAAATGTTCCATTTGATGTAGCCAATGGTTTCAGTTTCGACCCTGTGGCAAACAGTGTCACGCTCAACGGGGCATGGCAGCGCGGAGCATATGACAGAATCATTATCAGCTACCGCACGACAAGCGTGGATCTGCCTGACGACAATATCAGTGTTTTTACCCTCAACAATGTTCCTGAACTCTACAATTACGACCCGAGTCAGCCTGGTTATAATCCTGCTGATCCGGCAAGCATAAGAGTCTTTATTCCGCAGCAGGGCAACAGAGAAATCGCGTACAATATTGATCCGATTGCCAATCCCAACAGCGGTTACACATATGACCCTGTCACGAGACGAATCACAGTTTACGGAAATGACAGGCCGGCCGGGAACCAGACTGTCGCTGTGTATTATGCGGGCGATACAACACCGAATGCTAATGGGAACGGGTTGAACGACATTGTTTTGAATAACTTTCCTGAAGTGTACAATGTCGATCCATCTCTGGACATCAATCCGGCTCTACCATATGATCCTGCCGGGCCGGTCAGCCTCAGGGTGTATCGTTACCGCAACAATGTTTTTCAGGAAGAGATTCAATATGACGCCACCATGACCAGTGGCTTCACTTACAATCCTGCAACAAGGACTGTTACTGTCTATGGTACCGAGAAGCAGGATGCCTTAGATGACATCCGAGTATATTATGCAGTTGATACCCCTTCTGTAGCCGCAATCAACGAAGAAAACGAATTCCGTATTAATGGAGCAGCTGGAGTGCTGATGCCTCTGGCCAACACCAAGATCGTTGAAATCAATGAAAACGGTGTCTGGGTTCCGGTTCTGGAAAATTCACTGGGAGAACCGGGATCTGGCGACTATCAGGACGCAGGGGTTGATCCGGGAAAATACTTTTCCATTAACTATACTACAGGTGTGTTGAAGCTGCACGGGGATGCCAGACTTGATCCTGACAGGGCTGTTGGGGGAGACCTTCCAAGGGTCAGAATCACATATGTGACTTCGTCAATGAACAATTTCACTATGCTTGGCACAATAGCTGATTATGCCCTGGCATCCGGTAATTCTGAATCTGTGGCAGTTAATGGAACAGATCTTTTGCAGCAACAGTTTGGTCCTGACGGATACAGAATCGGAGGGGCAGCCGGCAACATAATAACTCTTCAAGGAGATGACAGCCTCAGGATTAATGACAGCATCAGGATCGAATATGTGGTCGATGCCGCAGCAGACCCCAATGACGGCAATGCATTCCTGCTTCCGCAACCTGTCGCCGATTATGGCGCAATCGGGTCGGAAGTAGTGCGGTTTACTGGGCAGAACCTGAACGGCAGTTTCGTGAATCTGCTGCTGACGCGCGGGGTTGATTACATCATGGACCCTGTCGATCCCAGCCGCATTATTCTGCAGGGCAACTCCAGGCTGTCTGAAAATGACGGCGCAGCCATGGGAACACATGGCCAGAGGCTGAGCGTGGAATTCTTAGTGGATGATCCGGCCAATCCCAATGACGGCAATGTTTACACCCTGCCTTCAGACATAGAGACTTCATACATCACAGAAACTGTTCTGTTCACCGGGCAGAACCTGGGAACTGGAGCAGGAGCAAGTGTGGTAAATCAGGTTCTGGTTCGAAATGTGGACTATACATTAGCAGGCAACCAGCTCACACTCATCGGCAATGCACGCCTTCTGGGAGACAATGGCGGTGCCGGGCATACACTGCAGATCCAATACCTGGAAGACGGGGGGAATGTTGTCACTCTCACAGCAGCCCCGCCGCAATATGAACCCGGTGTTGACGGTTCCGAACTGGTCTGGCTTACAGGGAACACACTTGGTGGAGCTGTTGCCAATCAGAGACTGACGCAGGGGACGGATTATCTTATCAACGGTAATCAGATCGAACTGATCGGTAATTCCAGGCTGGTCGGCAGCGGCCCCCACAGCATCGAAGTCAATTACATCGGGCCGAACGAAAATACATTCCAGCTTTCTCCCCCGATTCCTGACGATGAAATTCAATACAATTCAGAAGTGTTCGCCAATATGAGAATGACTATCACCCGATGGGACGGGGCTGTGGAAACCCTTGATCTCACTGACGCGCTGGGCAATCCGATCAATCCGGATGTCAACCTGATACTGACAGGCAATTCCAAGTCTGTCACGCTGCTCAATGACAAGCGTATCGTGGGAGATCCTAACTCCATATCAATAAGCTATGATTATGAACTGGGATTTCAGCGCTGGGATTATGAGGACAAGGAATTCAAGATCCAGGTGGGGGCGAATGAGTATCAGACCCTCGAATTTTCGTTTGAAAAGCTCACTCTGAAGTCTCTTGGGATGAAAGATGCCTCTGTTGCCACAAGGGACCAGGCAGAGGAACTGATCGGCATTATCGATGAAGCGAACAAGATCATCTGCGATTACAGGATTATGGTTGGTGCGACTCATAATGCTCTGGAGGGGAACCTTGAGCGTGTTTCGATTGAAATCCAGTCTCTGACGGCATCCGAGTCGCAGATTGCCGATGCTGATATTGCTGTTGAGTTATCGACAAATGTGTCGGCCAATATCAAGGCACAGGCTGGGACAGCCATGCTGGCGCAGGCCAACAAACTGTTCAGAGAAAGTATCATGTCAATAGTTTCGTCAGGAATAAAGGCCGCAGCATAACAGGCGGGCTGGTGATTCGGAAAAAGAGAATCAGACAGAACCGAGACTTCTGATGCGCTCTCTGCAGGTTCGGTGTTTACAGGAGCGGCAAAATGTGAAATTATTCACAAAGTAATGGATGGACGGTTCACCACACACTATTACGCCTGATGAAGATTTGATGGGGTTCATCAGCAGACTGTCAAGCAGGAAGACTTCGATCTGTTCGGGCTGCAAAGCGGTGAAGAGCCTTTTCTGGCCGGATAAATCCCATCCGCAGTATCCCGGGCTGTAGGACAGGGCTGCTGCTTTGGAGTCTGAGGAGAACTTTGATTCAAGCATGGTTGTCATGTTGTCCACAGCAAAGGAAGCGGCCGCGTCAAGGAAAAAACCGGTAGTATAATCGCCACTGCTGAAAAGGGACCTGACATGATTACTGACGGAACTTCCAACAGTAACTGAGAACAGATGGAGAGAAGACGCTTTCCGGAAAATCAAATCCAAAGGCGCTTGCGGATCATTCATTCCTTCGCCCTTGAATATTCTTTCAAAATCAGAAGCCTTGATTTCGAGTGTGAGACCGGCAGGCCGGAGCAGATCAGCACAATGTACCAGAGCCATATTCACAGACTCGGAGATGAGCGGGCTCAGTGTATCATCATCAGGCATGCTCTGCCCGCTCAATAATGCAGCACGGTCAGGAATGACGCGGTCAATCTGGATTTCGAATTTTACGGCCTTTTCCAAATGCGCTCCAAAACAAGGCTGATTTAATTTTGAATAATGATATCAGGGAAGAATTATGTTATACAAATAGAGCCTTGAATTATTCGTATGCGAATACGGTTTCAGCCTCTGAGAGCCTCAGGTACTCGGACAAGTTCTTTTTCAGCTCGCTTCTTTTAAAGAAAAAGGTCGAAATCGATTCCCACAGGAAGACCCAGCCACCGACAAACATGCCTTCCATCAGGACTTGAGTGAACAAAGTGTTACTCATGTTGCGGCCCAGAATAACGGCCAGGGACAGGAAAACAATCGCAGTCACTGTGTCAATGGCGATTTCGCGGCTGGAGCGGCTCAATTCTTTGCAGATCAGTGCCTGCTCATAATTAAAAAATGAGTTAAACCCTTTGAGAACCTGTTCTTCAATATTACTGTCTTTAATGCGCAGCGGGGCTTTGAAACATATTTTGACAGGAAATCGCAGGGGAATCTCATAAGAGGAAAGTTCGAGATAGTCCAGAAGGTCAGGGTCTAAATCCCTGATCTTGTAAGGGGCAGGGTCCCATTCGTTGAACAGCTCCAGGTAATTATCCAGTGAGATTTCGATGACATAGGCCCCGGTTTGAGGGTCGCGGCTGTAAAGCTTTTCGTAAAACTCGGTTCTGTCGATTTTTCTCTTGAGCATTTTTTCATCCGCCTGTGCAGTGATAAGGTATCACAAGTCATCTGTTAAAGGAACTGTAATTTTTCCTGAACTAACGGTATCATAGTGGTCATCGGCAGACTGCTGTTTCGAATTATTGCGGAGGAAATCATGCAAAGGATCATTGAATGCGTACCCAATTTCAGCGAAGGTCGCGATAAAAAGAAGATCAGCCAGATCACTGACGCCATGTCTGAGGTTTCTGGAGTCAAGGTGCTGGATGTTGATGCCGGAGCCGCGACCAATCGCACAGTTGTAACCATTGCCGGAGAACCTGATGCAGTGATCGAAGCTGCATTCAGGGGTGTGAAAAAGGCATCCGAAGTGATTGACATGCGCGTGCACAAGGGAGAGCACGCCAGGCAGGGAGCGACCGATGTCTGCCCTCTGATTCCGATATCAGGCATTGATTATGCAGAGTGCGTGGAATACGCGAAAAAACTTGGAAAACGCATAGGCGAAGAACTGGAGATTCCGGTTTATTTATACGCTATGGCTGCGACTAAGCCTGAGCGCGAAAAACTTCCTGACATCCGCAAGGGCGAGTATGAGGCACTGGAAGAGAAGCTCAAAAGCCCGGAATGGAAGCCGGATTACGGCCCGCAGAAGTTCAACGCCAAAGCCGGTGCATCTGTAGTCGGAGTGCGCAAGTTCCTCATTGCCTACAATGTCAATCTCAACACCACCAGAAAGCAGATCGCTTCTGAGATCGGTGCCATTATCAGGGAGACAGGCAAGGCGCAGAAAGATGAAACAGGGGCTAAGGTCAAGGACGGATCAGGCAATACTGTGAAAGCCCCCGGACTTTTGAAGCATGTGCAGGCCACCGGCTGGTTTATCGAGGAATACAAGCGCGCCCAGGTGACGATCAATATCATGGACCATATCGAAACCCCGCTGCACAAAGTATATGAAACTGTGAAAGAAGAGGCTGAAAAGCTTGGATCGCGCGTTACTGGAAGCGAACTGATCGGATTGATTCCGAAAGACGCCATGCTGGAAGCAGGAAGATTTTATCTGGATAATATGGGCATGACAAAGGCCTTTCCTGAGCGCGAGATCATCAGAGTGGCTGTCATGTCCATGGGATTAGCTGAACTCACCCCCTTTGACATCGAAAAAAAGATCATCGAATACCACCTTCGGAGTGAGCCGGGCTTAGTGGACATGACTTTGACGAAATTCACGGATGAACTGGCGAGCGAATCACCTGCTCCAGGCGGAGGGTCAGTGGCTGCCTTGGTCGGAGCCATGGGAGCTGCCCTGTGCTCGATGGTCACAAACCTGACTTATTACAAGAAGGACTACACCCAGCACAAGGCGATCATGGGAAAGGTCGGGGAACAGGCGCAAAAGCTCAAGCAGGCATTGCTCGATGCCATTGATGAGGACACGCAGGCCTTCAACCAGATGCAGGCTGCGGCCAGACTTCCCAAAGCAACGGACGAGGAAAAGGCGATGCGCGAATCCGTGATGGAAGAGGCCAACAAATATGCCATGATCGTGCCGAAAAAGACCATGGACCTGGCCCTGGAAGTGATGAAGCTTTCGAAAACCGTGGCTGAATGCGGCAATAAAAACGCCCTGTCTGACGCAGGTGTGGCTAACCTCTGCGCCTACACCGCAATCTACAGCGCGTATTACAATGTTAAAATCAACGCGCCGTCAGTCAAAGACACCGGGTTCGTGTCAGATCTTCTGAAAAAATGCGACGCATTGCTTGCAGAGCAGAACAAGCTGTTCAGCGAAATCAGGGGAATGGTGGAAAGCCGGCTGGGGTGATAAGAGAGATTGTCGGCTTGTGACGGTTAGTGCAGTTTCCACCCGTCCTTGATTTTTGCAATCAGCTCGTTGAACTCATTCACTGCCTTGCTGTCAGGTGCGCTCCTGCCATCACCGAGTTCGATTCTGACATGGAATTTTAGCGGAGCATTGATTTTGGTTTTAATGCTCAGCAGCTGGGGAATAATCTCACTAAGATCTTGAATTTGAGACGGTTCCAGCTCCGATTCGGCAAACAACACGCCAATGGGTACTGGTTTGGCAGTTCCCTTGACAGGCTTATGAACGCTTGAAGCAGCCCTGATCCAGACATTCTGCGCTGCCGGATAACCGCAGGGAAATTCATGCGAATTTTCTGTCAGTTCAACAAACCTGGCCTGCAGCGCGGACTGAAGAGCATCACACACCACTTTCCACGGCAGATTTTTTCCGATTTTGACGGACAATGCCGTTAGAATTGATAAAGCAGAGGCTGTCCCGTCAGCCCAGGCATTCGGGATGTTTTCATTCAGCAATTCTGCGGGTGCGATTGGTTCAATCGGCAGGCAGAGTTTGGACTCGGCACTAAGCACACCAGACGGTACCGGTTCCCCCAGGATGCTTGCAGGGCCGGACAAAAGCCAGATACTGCCGTTTTCAACAGCAGCTGTTATTGATTTATCAAGGGGCTCTTTACCAACTTTCGGAATTCTCAAGGACTCCTGATAACTGCCGCGATCAATCTGCACAGTTCTTCCGCCTATGAAATAATCCAGCACTGACTGGTAAGTGATTTCTTGATCCTGCCATATTCCTGGAAGGGCTTTCGGTGCCAGCAGTCTGGGATTGATCTCAGTGAGCTCTGCAGATTCGGGCAGCACCAGTTCCAGAGCCGAATCTTTCAGAGACACTTCGTCAGGTCTGGCCATCCACCATGTGCGGATGGAACGGTCTGGTCTGGTCAGTTTCAACACAAAAATGCCGCTGAAGCATCCTTCAGCCAGGGTTTCCAAAATAGCGCTGGACTGGAGCATTTTCGGCAGATGGGGATGCTGGGCGAATGATTCGGCCAGGTCTTTGACTCTGCGCGATGTTTCGCCTGAGTGCCAGAGATTGTAAGGCCCGTCAGGCAACAGTGCGTCAGAAGTAATTGCTGTATCCTGAATCCTTGAACGCTTGTCGCATTTGATGATGTTGAAATGGCTGTCGTCAGTCACTGTGATCTTGAATGCCTGTACTTCATTCTTGTCGGAAACTACAACTACGATGCAATAAGCCTGTCTTATGGCATCGGGAATTCTGCCTCTGG
>JAQTRI010000154.1 GCA_028711905.1 Candidatus Wallbacteria bacterium
TCCTGCAATATGCTGCGCCAGTGAATTGGCGTATAGCCGGTTGAAAATCTGTTCTGCGCATTCATACGGAAATTCCATTAAAAAAGGCAGGGCCTGCACAGCATACCACGCCGGATTGGAGGTCATCTGCAAGGTCAATCCCAGGTGCTTCAGAGTATCCGACCCTGATGAAGCCTGCAGTTTAGCGAACACAGTTTCGCGGCGTCCCTTGTCCCTGATCCACAGCGGAATGGATTCTTTAACCTCAAGCCTGCGGGAAAGAACGGGCAGCATAGCTTCCTCTCCATCAGAGACCTTTCCGGTCGAAGCCACGGCCTTGTAAACAATCATTCCAGTCCAGTCGGGGACTGAAAGCTTCCATGAATAACTTCGTGATTCCCCGGGAGGCACTTCAAAAGCTGCTTCAGGCTTCGAGTTGCCGAAATCTTGATCCATAGACCGCAGGTCTGCGGCATCGCTCAAAGTCAGGCGAACAGCTCCCGTTAGAACTGATGCCGTCATATTGGTGACCTTAACCGGAAATTCCAGCACATCACCTTCCCTTAAAAATCGCGGCGGATTCGGCTGTACCATCAGGTCTTTCTTGGTGACAACGCTGCCTGTAAGATTGCCTGATGAAAGATCCCTGCTGTGCGCCATGGACAGAAACTTCCACTTTGTCAAGGCCTCAGGCATGGTAAAGCTGATATGGAACACCCCGTTCTCATCGCTCACAAGATGAGGATAGAAAAAAGCGGTTTCATTGAGGTTGGTCCTGGCAGAGACCTGGTTCAGATCCGGCTGTGGCTCTACCACAGATTCAGGCTGTCCCTCTAAAGAGGATTCCTGCTTGGATTTTTTCATTTCTCCGTCATTCTCGTCAGCCATCATTCCACCGCCTTCGGCTAATTCCGCCATAGGGGCAGAAGGAAGTGCGGTATCCTCATCCCTTCTTACGCTGGATTTGAGAACCATTCCCCCTTTGGAGCGGGACATGAATTCGTAGCCGTAATAATCCTGTATCAGCTGTCCGGGAAACTCCCAGTAATCTGGAGTAAAACCGGAAATGTACTGGTTCCAGTTTTCGCAGAAATTAAGAAATCCATTGCCTTGATTGGCGAAATCAAAAGATGCCATGCTGTAAGGTGTAAAAAAAACATTCTGAAAAGAACCATATCCATGGTGGCAGAATGCGTCTAAAGACTCGTCATACATGGCTGCCACCATTTCCACAGCCTTGGCCTCAGCTCCCTGGCCTTTTAAAACAATGCTCCATTCCTCTTGCTGGCCCGGAGACAATTCCGAGCGGAATGTGGCGAAGGAAAGCTCCAGATTCTTGTTATCCCAGGGTACGGAAATCTCCCGCTGGAATATGTACGCCCGATTCTCCCTGATGAATGAACAGTGCAGCGTAAACCCACCACGCAACTGCTCTGTGACAGGGTAGCGAAAGTATCTGGCGTTTCTGTTTCCGTCTGTCCAGAACCTTGACAGGGTCTTACCATCGCGCTCGATTTCAATAAACGCCTGGCCAGTTTCGTAACCGGTAGCCCAGAACAATTCCAGCTCTTCCCCCACTTTGACAACAGGACTCTTCAGACACAGGAATTCCGGAACCCTGACCCCGAAAGAATCTTCTGCAGGATCAAAGACCATCAACGGAAGATTGGATTCCACCCTGGAACCAAATCCATCGTCAGCAACTGCTACAACTGCGTATGCTCCGGAACTCAAAGATAAATTGAATCCGGCTGACCCGTTGATCGATGAAAATGCCATTTCCCTGATCTTCTCTCCCCTCGGCCACAGTCGGAAATCAGAAGCATTCCTCTCACCATCGCTGCTCCAGCGGGAAGTGCCGAACAGCGAGGGTCTGACCACTTTTTCCGGTTGCTTCAAGCGATAAACCTCAATCCTGCCGTTACAGGTCACTCCTGTCCCGTCAAGCGTGGAAGTAAAAACATCCACATCAAAAGGAGAGTCTTCAACCAGCCAGTCCGGGGACTTGAGCGTAATCTCCATAGCCTTGTATCCCATGCGAATTCTTGTTGACGAACTGCGCGTTTCACCGGCGGAATCAGTGCAGTCGGCTGACAGGGAAAAAATAAAGCTCGGGTCGTCCTTTACCGGAATTTTTTCATCCGGTCTTGCTGTGAAGGAAACCGTAAAACTGCCGTCAGAACCTGTAACGATTTTCCCATGGCTGATCTCCTGCGCAGTGGAGGAATTTTGAGAATCATAGCCAAACCAGTACCACCAGTAAGGCATACGAGCCTGCCTTGTGACTCTGTATTTAACTACGGCTCCGTCAATCGGAGCGCCAGTATAAGCCATAGCCCTGCCCTTGACTGTAACGGTTTCTCCAAGCTTGCTCCCCTCAGCCGGAGGGTCGAGTGTCAGTTTGAATTTGGGTCGTTTATACTCCTCCACTCTGACAGCGGAAGAGCCGGAATGCGGTTCAGATGTAATGCTGCAGAGTCCGGTGAGTCTGTCTGCAGGAGCCGTGAATGTGCCGCTGAAACTGCCGAATTCATTGCTCACAGCATGCTGGGTAGCGATTACCTGGTAATTCGGGTCGCGGAAGTAAACATTGATCTTTTCGCCCTTGCGGACTTCGTACTTGTCTTTTCCTGTGTCCACACGGTAAACAATGCCCTTCCAGTAAACCGTCTGACCAGGGCGGTATATGGAACGATCAGTAAAAAACATGACAGAGGTTGAGGCTTCGCGTTTCGGGACATAGCTGTAGTAGCTGTTGCAATCTACCAGTTCGTCCTGCAAGTGACTTACCTGAAGCAGGTGGTCACGCTGATCTTTGTCGGGTGCGACACTGAATAATCCGCTTTTATCCGTAAAATAATCAGCGTTTTTCCGGTAAAATCCCTTGTTGTTCCTCCGGTAAACAGACACCTTGACACCTTCCAATGGCACACCGGTGACATTGTCGGTGATTATGCCCTCGATCCGTGCGCCACTGGGTCTGGAAATCAGACCCAGCCGGCTGACCCAGAGAGAAACTACTCTGATAGCGTTACCGCTGTCGGAAAAATCCTGTTTATAACTGGCAACCACCCTGTAATAACCATTTTCAAGCGCCGGGATCGTCTGAATGGTTACGCTTTTTTGAAAGTCAGCAGTCGGTTCAAGTGAGAGCGACCACTCTTTCAGTGGAACCGTATTCAAAAGGGACCGGGTGTTTTCATAGTCATAGCCGTCAAGGGAGGCCCAGCTTGTTTCCAGTACCTTCTGCCAGTCGTCCTTGTATACTCTGAAATAAACCCTGTCGATATTGCGATAAGTGATCTTCATTTCCGATGATCCGGGAGGCACGATTTTTTCGCACTCCAGCTCAAGCTCCCTGGCTTCAATACGCGAAACAAGGCTCGAACAGTTCATCGCTCCGCCGGAAGAGGGAAACAAGCTCATCCCCCTGGAAGCGATTTCGTGTGCCTTGAGCAGATTCCCCTGTTTTTCATAAATCGATGCGATGTGGAAAAGAGCGGTGCTGCATACAGGCGAACCTGGAAAAGAGGAAATAAGATGGTTCAACCTGTCGATCAGAATACTGTCAAGCCCCTCGCCGAAAGCGACCTTGTGAACAAAAAGAAGCCTTCTTACATCATTATCGAAAATCGAATCGGTTTTGTCGCACTCCCTGTTCCAGGACAGGAGCTCTTGAAAAATCATCAGTCCACGGTAAACAGGAGAAGCTGTATCAGTGGTTTCAGGTGTGCAGTCAAGAAATCGGTCCAGATCCGCGAAAGCATCACTTGCGGCGCTGACAGTAAAAGCGTCCTCAGGCCGGGCCAGGTTCTGATCATCCATCTGGTAAAACTCAAGCGCCTGATGTGCGGCGAATTCATAAGCACTGGTCCAGTATTCGGAAAATTCATTGCCCTTTTCAAGGAAATCAGACAGTTCAGTAAGCCTGACTTTTTTCAGCTCTTCCCTGTCACTCAATACAGACTGATAAATTTCGTCAATCCGGGAAAAGATCCTGCGCAAGTCCCAGGTTGTGAAATCATCATCCGTACCGCCCTCCACTGCCGTGCGCTGAAAAAATCTCCAGCGATTGCGCTGAAAGTAATGCCTGAACCACTGGGCCTGTACCAGGGAAAGCAATTGCCTTTCGATTCCTTCGCTCCTGTCGATTTCCTTCTGGATTCTGACAATCTTCTCTTCAGGCTTGTTTCCCTCGATCATTCCTTCAAGGACTATTCGGCGTGTTACCGCTTTCATGGTCTGACAGATCTGCCTGTCAGTGCGGGATTGTTCTTCGATCAATTTCAGTTTTTCAATGGCGGTTTTCGGGAGCCCGTCCTTTTCGGCTTTTTCCACATCTTCCCATAGACCGGCAAAAAGAGTCATAGCCCCCCCAATCAGTACCAGCATCAGCATAGTCACTATTCTCTTTGAAAACATGTTCCCTCCGCAGCAGTTACTATTGAAAACATCTTACCGCAAAATGATGCAGATTGCGACCGCCTCCCTGAAACAGACCGCACCTGTTGATCTTTGCCTGTCTCAAGGATTTTCTGAAGTTGACTGCTTTGATTCACGACATACATTTTTCCATCCTGATAAAATTTATTTTTTTCTTGACATGGTAGTTTTTTGCTGTATCCTAATTAGTCGCTTAAATGGAACAAGGAGTAACAAACATGAAAAAAGGCTTACTGTTTTCAGCCCTGCTTGCTGTCGCTTTTATGTCCGCTGCCGGCCAGGAAGCACTTCTTATGACTTCTATCGAGACTGGAAATTTTAACCAGGTATGCTCAGCGCTGGACTCTGGGGCCAATCCTAACACAGTCGGCAATGATGGCCGACCGCCGCTCATCGCCGCACTTCAGAGTATCCAGGTTTCATCAGAAGGGAAAATCGACCTGAGAATCGCAGAACTTCTGGTAATTAGAGGGGCTGATGTTGTCAAACCCCTGCAATGGGGAATGCCGGCATTGTTCCACCTTCTGGACTGCTGCGCTGTGTGGAATGCTCCGGAATATGACGCTTTTTCCTGCAATCTGAATAGTAAAGGCCTTTCAGCAATGGATATGAATGCTGTGCGCTCTTTAGCGCTCCTGATGATAGAGCATGGAGCCAAAACTTCATTCGCTGACCCGGCAACCGGCGATACAGCCTTGATGCTGGCCGTTCCCTGCCGCGACCTCGCCTTGGTCAAGCTGCTCGTGCACAATGGAGCAGATCCTGCTGCAGCGAATCAGGAAGGCCAGACTGCCGCTGAAATAGCACTTCAACTGGCTGATGCTCTTGATCCGCCGTGTCTTAATTCATTCAAGATTCAGTATCTGGAAATTGCGGAGTATCTCGCTGGATTGAATTGAACCTGCGATTAACGGTTTAAGGGTTCAATATAGACAATCGCGACTTTTTCATTGACTTGAAACATTCATCCCGGTTATGCTTTTTCGATGGAAACATTCTTCTTTTATCTGTTCATGGCCTTTGCCGGCATGATACTTCTGGGAGGTATCATGTCGCTGGTGGATAAATATTATCTCAAAGGTTCACTCGGCGCATGGCTGGCTGTCAGATTTGATTACAAAATCTTTATGCCCATGGATCAGAATTCCGAGGTGGAAACACCTTTCATGCTCTTTATGGCACTGCCTGTGCTTATCATGTTCCGTATTGTTATCTGGCCGTTCGCTGCTGTTAACAAAGCCCTTGACTGGTACAAGGCCGAACCCGAGGATGAGCGGGACATCGATGTTCAGGCCAAGATGATCAGAAAAAAATAAACAGGTGGACTTACCGAAAATCTCGTCGGCGTGATCCGGCAGCAGCTTTCACACTTATGATACTGTCCAGTTTTCCCGTCCAGCTCTTTGCCCATTGGGTCAATGGTTTCAATCAATTCGCCGTTCTGGTTGTACTGTCTTACGCTATGACTCCGAGAACATCCAGTAGTCATTGATCTTCCTCATTCTGCTTTTGGAATTATTGCTGTAATGGTCCTCTGACTTATTTTCTATAAATTCCCATCCATCTTTCGAATATCGAATCCAAAACCATTTTCGATCAAATCTTGCATAGCTAAATGTGACAATTTTTCTTTCTTTGTTTATGGAAACTCCCCACAACTCCAAACTAATAAGATAGTCAAAGTAATCAGAGCTTAAGAAGCCATCTTTTTTGTCGTATATCAAATTCGTTTGTAATGCGCTATCGTCAACTGTCTTTATCAGATAATCTGCTATTTTTTCAAGTTCTGCCAATAACTTCGGATGATTGCTGATACGATGAATATTCGTGTAAACATGATTGCTGTAAAAAGATAATCGCGTTGCGTAGATGGAATACATGAGAGTATGCAACCCAATTACAATTACCACAAAATAGTAAAATCCAGCAACCAACAACATTGTCTTGATTGCGTTAACATTCTTGATTTGCAGTATCAAAATAATCAGCCCAATCCATTTGACAGTGTGTAGCGTACAATTTATAGCTAACAAGAAACAATGATACATTGTTGAAAGACTCGGATAATATGTACTACTGAAATACTCGTTAACAGCAATTAAAAATGAGTAGTAAACAAAAAATGCTACAAAAGCCAATAGTAAATGGATTATTGGGTGAAGTATTTTTCGGGGTATTGATTTAATCATAAGTTAGGTGGTGGATATCCATAGTTGTAATAGGAATTGTTGCTGCATTTTTCGCCGATAGCCTGCTCAGCTTCAATTATTCCAAGCATCAGATAAGTCGGATCGTCCAACCAAGAATGAGAAAACTCGTGATAAGCTATTCCGGCCCAAAATGTTCCAGTGGTGCTAACAAAGGAACCGAGTTCCATACGGGTAACATATCCTACGAAATAATTCCCAAATTCAGCTGGACTCATCCTCCGCCCATGAACATCAAAAGTAATGTTGTAATTCGTTAAATCGCGTTGATTTTCCCCATTTCCGTATTGAAATGCATGGCTAAAATCGTACTTCCCAAAAGCCCCAAACATCAGTAAGTAATTATTAAAATTAAACCGATTAGCTCTTACTTCCTCACGAGCACTTTGTATGAGTTGTTGGCTAAATCGAGCATCGAAATTATATGCCCGCGTCTGCATTAATATCAGTTTAATATCCGCTGTAAGCCATGTAGCCTCTGCAGCTTTTTTCCCGAAATTGTCCGTTATGTTCACCCCATTATTCCCCACATACACCCAGTCATTCATCTGCAGCGGGTTATGCATGACCCCGAAATCACCCTTCAGCATTGCCGTTTCATTGAAAGTGTCTCGTTGCAGAAACCTCCCGATCTTGGGATCATAGTACCTTGACCTGTAAAAATAGATCTCAGCAGCATCGTCCCATTCACGGCCTGTGAAGCCGAAGCCTGAAGCTCGATCATACGGTTCATCGCCAAAAGCACGGTATCTGCGCATGGTCTTGATGATCCCGTTCTCATCAAATTCCATCTTTACGCTGCCGAGGTAATCCTGGAAAAAGTATCTGGCATTATCCTGCTCATCCATTTCGCCATAGACTTCATCAACACCAAGACCGAGTACGACCTTGCGCGAGCCCTTGTCGTTCTCGATTTCAAAGATGTTGTCGTTGATGTAATAGAAGTTTTCGAAGCCAGAACCATCTGGTCCGTTGAAGGTTCTTCCGATGCGTTTGCCGAGAGGGCAGTATTGGTAATTGACTGTGGTGCCGTCTTTGGCGACCTTTTCCAGGCGGCCAAAAGCGCCGTAAGTGTATGACGCATTGTCTGCGCCGGATTTGGCGGTCAAACTGCCGTCACTATTGTATGTGAATGCAACCTCCTGACGATCGCCCGGGTTGCGGGCCGATTTCAAATCGG